>JAADGB010000118.1:0-2403 GCA_013152575.1 Thermoproteota archaeon
TTAGAAGGAATGCAGAGGATGCAGCTACCAAGCTGGTACGATATAATAAAGGAGGCAAAGGAGACCGGCGACGTCAAGATCTACGCCTGCAGCCTAATGGCCGAAGTCATGGGAGTCAAGAAGGAAGACCTCGACCCAATAGTAGATGACATGGTGGGTGCAGCCTTCTTCATGACTGAGACCGCCGAATACCAGGTGATATTCATCTAAGGTGAGCGAGGACATGTCAGAGAAGATAGTAGTCGACGCCAGAGGAACCGCTTGCCCAGGACCTATCACCAAGCTCGTAAGGGCCTACAGGCAAGCCAAGAACGGCGACATAATAGAAGTACTAGCAACCGACCCAGGATTCAAGCCAGACGTCCAGGCATGGGTAAAAAGAACGGGTAATGAGCTAGTTGAACTCACCGAGGAGAACGGCGTCATCAAAGCAGTTATTAAAGTGACGGCCAAGAAATAATCACACCCCTATTTTTATTTTCCTAGGTGATTAAATATGACTGAGAAAGTAGTGGTACTCGGAGCGGGAACCGGCGGCCTAGTGGCCGCTAACCTGCTCGTTAGCCACGGTTATGACGTGACACTGGTTGAGAAGAAGGACTATCACTTATTCCAGCCCGGAATGCTATGGATAGCCTTCCAGGGCCATGACCCCTCCAAGTACATGAGGAGAGTAGATACGCTAGTCAAGCCTGGCGTAAACCTACTAAAAGACACAGTAGAATCAATCGACCTCAACGAGAGGACAGTGAAACTCGAATCTGGCAAGACGCTAGATTATGACAAGCTAATCATAGCCCTTGGAGTATCCTACGACTACGACAGCGTACCCGGACATAGACAGCTCTGGGAAACCTACGGCGACTACTTCTCGGGGCCGGAGCACGCACAGAGACTATGGAAACATGTATCAAGCCTACGTGAAGGAAAGCTAGTTCTAGCGGCAGCAGATCCCCTTTACAAGTGTCCACCTGCCCCACATAAGGCAGCATTCCTCTCCAGCTATACGCTGAAGAAGATGGGCCGGAAAGACAAGGTTGAAGTTATCTTAGCATTACCCTTCATACACGCATACCCATCAGAGACGATGGCGAAAATCGTCGAACCCAAGTTGGAAGAGGCAGGAGTCACAGTAATGACGATGTTCACAGTTGAGAGCATTGACGTTGAAAACAAGAAGATATACTCCATGGAGGGAGAAGAGCTTGAATACGACGTTGCCGCTGTAATCCCAATAAACAAGGGACCCCAGATCGAAATAACACCTGATAGTGTGAAGGACGAAGACGGCTTCATCAAGGTGAACAAATACACCCTCGAGGTAGAGGGATTCGACGATGTATACGCAATCGGTGACTGCAACAATACACCTACGAGCAAGACAGGCGTAACCGCACACCTCGGTGCCGAGGTAGTGGTAGATAGAATACTCGGCTACGATGCCAAGTTCACTGGAAGAACGAACTGTCCAATAGTAGCTAACGGCACAGCAACCTTCGTGATCAGCTCCTATGAACACCCAGTTATACCCGTCAAGTTCAGCAAATTCAAGAGAATGCTAGAAGACCTATTCATCGCAGCATACTGGTCTAGCCTAAGAGACCCAGAGAAGTGGAGGTCTGTGTTTAAAGCATACTTCGAGGCAACAGATCCGACAAAATTGGGTGAGAGCGGGTGGTAGGAATGAGTGAGAGGGACCCTCTTGCACAACTCTTAACTGAACTCGAGAATCCAGAGTTCCAAGAAGCACTATCAAAACTACTAGAACTAGTCAAGAACCTCGAGAAAAGCGGACTACTGGACATGCTAGTAGCCATCACAGAGCCAGAGGTAATCAACCGCATATTCGATATGGTAATCACGACTGGAACAATGAAACTGGGAGACTCAATCGAGGGTCTCCTAAACAAGCTAGGGGACGTCGCGGAGGCCCTCCAAGAGGACGTAAAACCAGCGAGTCTAAGTGAACTAATCGCAAGCCTAAAGGACCCCGAAGTCGCCAAGGGACTCGGCAGACTAATAGCATTACTTAAAGCCCTTGGAAAATAAACACATATTTTCCTATAAACCCAACTCTTCTCATAATGCAGATTTAACCTAGAACCCTCCAAGAGTATCCCTGGTGAAGTTCATTGTTCGGCATGAGCCCCCGAGATCTGCAAAAAGCCATGAAAAGGCTTGGAATAAAACTAGAAGAAGTCAATGCCGTAAAGGTTACCATAGAACTTGACACAGGAGAACAACTCTTGGTCGAAGATCCACAAGTTATGATCATGAAGGCTAAGGGACAACCACCCATGCTATACATAACCGGGGAGATCAAGAAAGTCGAGAAGAAAGAGGAAGAAGAAAAGCCTCCATTCACCGAGGAAGATGTTGCCCTCGTAGCAGAACAGGCGGGCG
>JAADGB010000118.1:2418-3853 GCA_013152575.1 Thermoproteota archaeon
GAAGGCCCTTGAAGAAACTGGAGGAGATATAGCTGAGGCTATCCTAAAGCTCCAACAGGAAGAATAGCCTCTCCCACGCTATACTTTCTTAGACCCTTAACTAGTTCATCAACAGACTCGGCTAAGCTAAGTATTAATGGCACGCCATCAAGCTTTGCAAGTTCAACTGCTAGAGGATCCAATTTCTCCCTTGGGCCATGTATGACTACGATTCCTGGCTTTACCGGTGAAACCCTTACTGCCACCATTGGACTCCTACCCATGCGTACGCCTGTAAATACAATTGCACGTTCAGGGGTCCCTCCAAGCAGGGCGTAGAATTGCATGCCAGATAATGTTGCGATCGCCTTAATGCTATCAACAATCGTATAGCCATAGACTCTCTTATTTATCGGATAATCAGGGGCGAGAAGGACGCCCTTCACAGCTTCTAGCAATTGCTCAATTGTCAAAGCTTCTCTGAACTCTCTCATGTCGATGATCGCTCCAGCCGGAAGGCCCAGCGTCCTAGTTAATTCCTGAATCTTTGTCCAGCCCCTCGACTGGTCTATTACTATTAGAGCTGAGACAAATCTATGGATGAACCGAGCTCCAGGGAGCCTTCTCCCCTTCTCATAGTCGCTGACTACGCTTGCTGAGACACCCATTTGTTTTGCTACTTCATGCTGGCTTGCTCCAAAATATTCTCTCCATTTCCTGAGCGCAGAACCTGGATCTTCACTCATTACAATGTCTCCGGCAATACGCCTAGCTATTATAGCGATCACGTAGTCTCCAGGTCTCGTTATAGACAATGGTCGAATCACCCTCATTAAGAAATTAAGCTAGAGTCTAAATATC
This sequence comes from Thermoproteota archaeon, assembly GCA_013152575.1. GTDB lineage: Archaea > Thermoproteota > Thermoprotei_A > Sulfolobales > Acidilobaceae > Thermodiscus. Next base: position 3,259 of record JAADGB010000118.1, read on the forward strand.
TTCTCCTAAACTATTATAACTGGATGACTCCTGTTACTAATGATGAACACAAAACGGGATGAAGGGCCCGTCGTCTAGCCTGGCTAGGATGCGGGGTACGCCGAGCCCCGATAGGGGCGGTGCCCGACTCGGGACCCCGTGGTCCGGGGTTCAAATCCCCGCGGGCCCACCAACGTTATCATCGATGGTTTTACATGTATTATCAAACCATTCAGATATTAACGCGTCAACAAGGCTCTTGACACGGAGTAACAAGGGTGCATAACATTTGAACATCAAACTATACAGTGAAGAGATTATGGAACGAGATACACATAGCAGGCGTTACAGGGGCTACTTTGATATATTCAAGTGTGTCCTAGTACAATTATCACATGGTTCATCTAAAAAAACTCATATACTAAATAGATGTAATCTTAATAGTAGTACAGCGGCTAAGTACCTCAGGATGCTTGAAAATGGCGGCGCGGTATCATCCAAGAAGATTGGGAGAGAGATATACTATAGTCTAACAGACAAGGGTATGCTAGCACTCCTAGCCATGAAGGCTTTGTACAAGCTACTACTCTCATCCGACTCTACTATTGAGTGTAAG
>JAADGB010000119.1 GCA_013152575.1 Thermoproteota archaeon
TGGGGGAATCTGTCAATGAAGTCTGATGCGGGTATGAGCTTTACTCTCTCCAGGGTCTTGGCTATTAATTCTAGCCTCTCTTCTTTGGATTCTCCTATTCCATGTACTAGCAGGGGTTCTTCTAGTATGTCTTTGACCCTGAACCTTGGGTTGAGGCTACCATAGGGGTCTTGGTAGATCATCTGTATGTCTCTCCTGATCGGCTTATACTTCTTCTCTGGAAGGGATAGGATCTCTACCCATCCCCCATCTGTCTCTGTTACTCCTAGCTTGTGGAGTTTCTCGAGAGTCTCCTCCCTAGGCTTGAAATGGGCTGTTCCCTTAGTTATTGGGACGAGCTTCATGAGGGCTTTGCCTGTGGTCGTCTTTCCACAACCGCTCTCTCCAACAAGGCAGAATATCTCCCTCTCCCTTAGGTTGAAGGAGACGCCGTCTACTGCTCTCACGAAGAGCTTAGCCTTACCAGTGATTACGTCGAGGATGCCCCTCCTAACGGGGAACCATACGTGGAGGTCGTTTACCCTGAGAATCTCCTCTCCAAGCTCAATCCTATAGTAGCTCATACCCCTTCACCTCTTAACATGCAACCAGCACGCGACCCAGTGGTTCTTCTCGACCTCCTGTAATGGTGGGTCCTCCTTGTCGCATGGCTCGAACCTCTTCGGACATCTTGGGTGGAATCTGCAGCCCTGCGGTGGCTTCCTGAGGTCTGGTGGGGTCCCTGGGATGTATTCGAGCTTGTGTATGTCTCCCTTCAGCCTTGGCACGGCCCTTATTAGGGCTTGAGTGTAGGGGTGTAGGGGTTTCTCGAATATCTCCTCTGCACTACCGAACTCGACGATCTTACCCGCGTACATTACCGCTATCTTCTCTGAGAGCTCCGTCACGACGCCTAGGTCGTGGGTGATGAGGATGATGCTTATGTTCTTCTCCCTGTGGAGCCTCTTCATCAGGTTGAGGATCTGGGCCTGGACTACCACGTCGAGGGCAGTTGTCGGCTCGTCTGCTATAATGATGTCTGGCTCCATGGCTATGGCCATTGCTATGACGATCCTCTGCTTCTGTCCTCCCGAGAGCTCGTGGGGGTAACGCTCGAGTATCTCCGGTGGGAGTCCTACCGCCTCGACGAGTTGCTCGGCTTTGCTTAGGGCCTGTTCCCTCTCCATACCCATATGGTACATGAGTGGCTCGATTATCTGATCTCCCACCTTATAGACGGGGTTTAGGGCGTTCATAGCTCCTTGGAATATCATGCTTATCTTACGCCATCTAATCTTCCTCCTAACCTCTGCCTCACTCATCTTCGTTATATCGATGCCATCTATCTTTATCGTGCCACTCACTATCCTGCCCGGGGGAGGTACGAGCTTCATCAGACTCCATGCTAGAGTGCTCTTTCCACAACCGCTCTCTCCAACAATTCCCAGGGTCTCTCCACGGTTCAGCCGGAGTGATACCCCGTCAACAGCTCTTACTACTCCTCTTAGCGTGAAGAAGTATGTTCGTAGATTGTCGACTTCTAGCACGGTTGACATCCTAACCCTCACCGAAGCGGTAATTCTACTTCAACATAGTCTGGTGTTTAGGGATAAATATGTGGGGGAAAGGAAGTATTATAAGGTAAATAAAAAGGTTAAGAAATAAATTTTTGGTTGGTTGTTTTAAGCTTACTTCCTAAGGTAGTAATAGGCGGCAGCTAGTATTATGATCACTATTATGATTGCCGCTATTGTTGTTCCACTTATACCGCCAGCGGCAGTTGTCGTTGTGGTCGTAGTCGGTGATGGAGCAGTTGTCGTGGTCGTTGGTGATGGGGCCTGAGTGGTGGTCGTAGTCGTTGTGGTCGTGGTTGTAGTCGTGGTGGTTGTTGTCGTAGTCGTGGTTGTGGTGGTCTGGGTGGTCGTGGTCTGTGGTGCTACTAGGTGGACTACCTGGCTGTCAAGGGCTGGGTTGGAGTAGCCCTTCGGGTAGATCATTAGGCTGAGCTGGTAGTAGCCTTCTGGCATGTCCTTTGGTAGTATGACCTGGAACTGTCCTGCTCCTGTTGAGGTTATGTTGAGGAACAGTGACTCGAAGGTGTCTAGGTTAATTAGTACTGCGAATGGTAGTATCTGGTTGGCCTGTGCTGGCTGGCCGTTTAGCTCGATGCTTAGTGTGGCGATTACACTACCAGCCTTGTTCGGGGTGACTGGTAGCACGGTTGTGGTTACTGATACTGTCTTCGGCGATAGCTCCTCGAGTATGACCTGTGGGTCTAGTGGGAACTCCATCCATCTCTTGAGGGTTACCTGGTCGTTTACGCTGTCATAGCTGTCTAGGTAGTATGGTCCCTCACCGATTAGTAGGTGGCCGTGGGTGTTTGCGAAGGCTACTAGGTTGTCAACTCTCTGCTGCCACTCGCTTAGGGTTAGTAGGCCCATGTCGATTAGATCCTGTACCCAGGATGGCGGGTTGTCTCTGGCTGCTAGTGTTAGGTTGACCATCTTCTGTACCTGGGTTGGGTCGATTAGGTGGATTGCGTAGATGCCTTGGTCAGGGTTCTGGCTCCTGTAGTCCCATACGTAGCCCTGGCCGCTCTTGACTAGTAGGTCCATTGCAGCGTAGAGCTCTAGTGGAGTGCTTGCCCATAGGTCAGCGGCGCTTGCTACAACGCCTGGGTCAATGTGGTCGTAGTCAGTGTATACTGCTATCGCGGTTGCGTTGAGTATCTTTACTGCCTTGAAGGTTGCTAGGAAGGTTGCATAGTTCCTAGCTACTCTTGCCTCATACCATGGGTCCTGGGTGGTGTTGGTGCTGGTGTCCTTACCCCACTCGAATATGATTGCTATTGGTGCCAGCATGTCCGCGATTGTCATCTGGGTTCCGTCGTGGTACTTGACCTGTGGGAGTAGGTGGTAGTTGAGTATGACCTCGTTGGCTACAGTCTGTCCAGCGATTCCTGCTTCAGCAGCCGTCTGGAACCTGTGGGCTGAGGCGTTGTAGAGTATGGCGTCTGCTGGTATGGTTGCGTTCTTCTCTACCTTGTAGGTGGTTGAGTTGCCTGGGCTCCAGCCAGGCTCACCGTCGGTTATCCTTGACATTACTCCGAATGGGAAGTATACGGCGGCCCTAACCGCTACTGCGCTGTACATGTCTGAGAAGCCGCCTACTGGGTTCCATACCCATCCTTCCTTGTAGACGTACCTGTTGCTGAAGTATACGGTGTCACCCTTTGAGTACTGGAGTGCTGCGTAGGTGAACTCGTTCCATGGGGTTGCCTTGGGGCTCTGGATGATACCGCTTAGGTCCTTGGATGCAATGAGTATGTCAGCGGTTGCTACTACGAATATTCTAATTGACTCCTGGAATCCGAGCCAGGTACCCTCGTTGACCATCTGCCAGAACTGTTCCTCGCTCGTGTAGTTTCCAGTGTCTAGCCACTCTGCTAGCTTGTCGATGGTCTGGTTCTGGTAGTCACCGCCCCAGGAGACGTCTGGGACGCCGCCCCACCAGCCGCTGTAGAACCATACGAAGTTACCGTAGTCGTACTTGGTCATGCCAGTGATTCCCCAGCCCTCGGTGTAGATCTGCCACTCACAGGCGCTGGGGTCTCCGAAGTAGACTATCTGGATTGCACCTGAGAAGTCCTTGTATAGGTAGTCGACCGTTATTCCTACTTCCTCTAGCTTGTGGGCTACTAGCTCACCGATGTCCTTTCTCTCGTCCTCGACTCTTATGATGAACTTCACGGTTACAGGCTGCCCGTTGTAGTACCACTTTCCATCGTTGCCCTTGGTTGCTCCTAGCTCCTGTAGGGCCTCTTCTAGTAGCTGCTTACCGTACTGCTCGCCCTTGTTCTCGATTAGGAACTGGATCTTGAGGGCTGTACCTACTAGGTATGGGTAGTCTGGGTCGAATGGGGTCCATGGGATGTACTGTGGGATGCCATAGCCCTTGAGGATGTTGGCGACGATCTCGCTCCTTGGAACTAGGAACTGTAGGGCGAACCTGGCCTTCCTGTTGACGAAGATGTTCAGGCTACCGTCTGAACAGTGGTTGGGGTTGACTAGGAGGTTGTCCATACCGCTGTAGGGCGTGATTAGGTTGAAACCAGCCTCTTGTAGCCTCATGGCCGCGTCAGGATTGTCTACTGGGAAGAGTCTTGCCTGGGTGTCGCCCGTTATGAGGCTTCCTATGGCGTTGTTGTCCTCTTCGATCCTCTTTGTTATTATCGTCTGAACGTATTGAGCGCTGCTAACCAGCGAAGCTGCCAATGGGAGCACGAATAGTGCTATCATGAGTATTGCGATTAGCTTCTTCAAGACGCATCTCACCCTTTATTACGGGTCATAGTAACATTATCGTGGGAAGACCTTTATAAATTATTTGGGAATAGAACCAATCAATAAAAGAAATATGTTATAATTTATTGCTTATCTCTGTAGTTTCGGCGCCACTATAGGCTCGATAGCCCTACCTATCAGGAGGAACGTTGCAGAGAATATTACAAGGGCTAATCCCGGGAAGATGTACATCCACCACCATCCTGTCGTCACTGCCTTCACGTTGTATGCCAGCTGTAGCATCTTACCCCATGTCGGCGCGGCAGGGTCACCGAATCCTAGTAGGGCCAGGCTAGCCTCAGCCACGATGATTCCTGGTATAGCTAGTACTGCGATGGCCATGGTGTACGGGTATATCTGTGGGAAGATGTGCTTGAAGACTATCTTCCTCGTTGGGACTCCAACCGCCTTCGCAGCCTCAATGTACAGCTGCTCTGATATCTGCAGGGCCATGCTCCTAACGACTATGACGGGTCCAGCCCATGACAATGCTATCATTATTATCGCCAGGGATTTCAGCGTGATTGTACCGAATGCGTATGAGATCGCTATTAGGATAGGGAGGAATGGTAGCGAGAGCATCACGTCGGCGATCCTCATCAGGATCTCCCCCTTGATGTCCTTCCAGTAGCCTGCTAGTGTACCGTAGATTGCTCCGATGAATGTTGATATGAATGTTACCGTGAATCCTAGGAGGAATGCATATGGTAGCCCGAGTAGCAGGCCTAGGCCTATGGGCCTAGAGTAGACGTCTGTCCCGAAGAACCCGTAGCAGTTGCCCATGAGCTTTAACTCATAGTGCTCTATACCTATACTGTCCTGGAGCTTGTCGGCGAAGTCGGATAAGACTATCGCGTACATTGCCACGTGTACCTTGTAGGTTCCCGGTAATCCTACCATTGTCCCGTTCTCGCTGGTAGCGAATATAACTCTTGGATCGAACCTCGTCTCGTTCCTTACCGGTAGTCCTAGATCACTGTATAGGGTCTTGAGGGTGTCATCCATTGTTGTACCGATCCATCTAGAGTTCTTGTAGTTATAGAGGGTCTCCGGGAGAGCCTGGTAGGTTACGTTTCCATCAACAACCTGTTTTGTAACTGAACCATAGATCGGGATTATGTTGGTGATGTTCTGCTGTCCCTGACTGTATAACTGTCCTGCATAGAATATCTTGGCTATTAGCCCGTCAGGCCTCTCAATGTACATCCAGCCCGAGCTTACAATTACCGTACCGTTGGCTTGGAGGTCCGAGGGGACCCTGAGTGTTAGTAGGAGTCTCACATCGCTCGGCAACGCCTGGCTCGTCAGGTTTATGGTTCCATCATAGCTCACGTAGGCGATCTTATACATGCCCATCTGGAGTATCGGTGTGAATTGAGTGTTCAAGAGATCGTAGACGTCCGGCGCCACTATCTTCAAGTCTTCGGGAATCGTATCCATTACCTGGTAGTTCTCCTTGAGCGACTCTAGGGTCAACGTCTCGGTGGGGAATTTATCGCTTACAACCCAGCATGGTGGAACTGTTGATGGATACCTGAAGGGGTAGTAGGATTGCTTGCCCTGCTCGTAGAGCTTCATGCCATCTGGGTAGTAGGCTGCGACCGCGTAGAGTGCCAGTATAACCTGGATGAGGAGGAGGGCAATACCGATCTTACCGCTCCAGGTCCTGAGGACGATCCTCATATTCGACTTGAAATTGTCAAACACCCATGGTCACCTCCATTATGCCCTCTTAATCCTCGGGTCGAGCAGCGTGTAGAGTATGTCTAGTATCAGCCTAGTCACCAGGTATAGCAGTGTTGTAACGTAGGTCAGCACCGTTAGCACGGCGACGTCGTTAGCCGTAATAGCGTCCCAGTAGAGTTTACCGAGGCCTGGCCATTCGAAAATCAACTCGGTGATTATAGCTCCGGCGAACACGCTCAGGACTATAGCGAATAGTACAATGGTCACTATTGGTGGAGCCGCCGCCCTTAGAACATGCTTCCGGAGCACGACCGTCTCGGGTAGGCCCTTGGCTCTAGCCACCATTACGAAGTCTTCGTTGAACACGTCTAGCAGGATGTTCCTCATACGGTAGGCCGTGTCTCCAACGCTCAATACTGTGACTGTTATGACTGGTAGTGCCGCTTTTGATAGGAGGTTGCCTATATCGTGTGGATCTATGTTCTCCGTCACCTTCGGGAAGATATGGTATTTCTGCGTGAAGAAGTAGATGAATACCATCGCCAGCCACCACCATGGCATGCTGACGCTGAAGACGCTCCAGCTGACGATGGTATTGTCCAGTAGGCCGCCCGGCCTCCTAGCGGCGTAGAGGGCTAGGGGTATTGCTATGAGTAGGGTTAGGGCGGATGACGTGGTGAAGAGGAGGACGCTGAAGGGGACCCTCTCGAGTATGATGTGGTAGGCGTTCTTGTCTCCCTGCTTATACCAGAAGAAGCCCCTCGTCTCCAGCGTGGCGCTTGAGTTGACTGGTTGGAATGTGAGCATCATCTTAGTATATCTGCTCGCAACTACATACCATGGCTTGTCGAGGCCACGATTATGTATCTCCTCCATAGTTAACTTATCTATCCACCAACGCAATGCTTCCTGCTCTAGCGTCTCGTTGTTGATTGGTAGGTTGTTCTCCTTGAGGTACTTGACGTACTGGTTAATTATATACTCCTTATACTGCTGGCCCCCAGGTTGGCGTAGCTGTCCGACGACCAACTGCTGCATCTCCTGCCTTATAGCCTGCTTCTGCCTGTCCGTGAGGGGGCCAGCGAATATAGCGGCGACAATGAATGTGACTATCACTAGCACTATGAGGAAGTTAATCAGCTTCACTGCCAGCCAGCGCACATCCAATCACCAATCCATATATTGGTCACCAGGCCAGCAGCTGCTGGCCTAAACCATACACTCCCCTTAAACCCTCCCCTCACTGACTCTAAAATTATTAGCCCTAGAACAACAGGGGGAACTGGGTATAGGTTTTGGCTAGGGTCAAGATATACCTGCCATACTACATGGTTGAACCCGTCAACGATGACGTCCCAGGCAGGAGATTCTACGGGGAAGCACACCTAAGCCTGAAAACCGCATGGTACAGGATGCTAGTCCTAGCAACCCCGAAACAACTCCCCTTCGAGAAGGTCCCCGTAGGGGGAGTAAAGCTCGACCCACTAGTGGGTCCCCGTGAGTATGGTTTAAGGATTGAAGAGGCGTTAAACCGAGCCCAGGAAATATACGCTAGCAAGCCAGCCTTCAAGATAGGCGGGCTACGAGGCCTCCTACGCATGATGTATGACGGGCTCCGTGGGAGGAAGGCGAAAGCCGGGCCCGAGCTGGAGGCGAGACTCATACTCCACTATACTGTGGAGGTCCTGGGATTCGAACCCGGGTCAAAGCTGCGAGTATATCCTGAAACGCTCTGGCTCCCGGTAGAGATAGGCTACTCCGGGAGGACTATTACGAACGCCTACATTGTATCTGGCGGTAGGAGGGAGGAGTTCCCCCTACTAGTAAAGTTCGCGAGACTAGACCCCAATGTTAGGAACGCCTTGTTAAATGCAGTCAACGGCTGGAAACCTTTATAGTACTAGATTTATCAGTATTATGTAGTGGCCGAGGTGTATCCAATGGCTCTCGCAATCGTTATGATAAACGTCGAGGTAGGTAAGGAGAACGAGATATTCGAGAAGCTCTTCGAGCTACCCGAGGTAAAAGAGGTATACATGGTATACGGCGTACACGACGTAATAGCAGTAATAGAGGCCGACACAATGGACTCCCTAAGGACACTGATCACAGAGAAGATAAGGAGGATGGATGGAGTAAAGAGCAGCATGACAAGCATAGTTGTAATGCACAAGAAGAAAGAGTAGACCTAGAGCCCCGGGACCCCAAGTGGATAAGAGTAACCCGGTAGACTCCAAGGATTCTTTCCCATACCCATTCACCCTAGCCATAGATGACTCCGACACCCCATGGGGAGGATGTACTACACATCTAGCATGGCTCCTCCTGAGAGAACTATCATATTATATAATATTAGGAGACTACCCGCTCCTCGTCAGGCTAAACCCAGTAGTCCCAAGGAAGACCCGGGGAAACGCGGCGGTAGTCATCAGGGGATACTCGAGGGTCCCTCAGGAGGAGCTGCTAGAGAAGGCCATTAACCTGGCAGAATCGTATAGTAGCAGAAGGCCTCCAGGCAAGGGACCCGGCATAGCACTATACAGGGATGTTGATGCATGGAGGGTCCCTCTCCTCAGGAGACTCTACCAGATGGCTCTTAGAACCTACATCCCACGGGATACCATAAAGAGGGTAGCGAGACGCCTAGACCTCGAGGTCACTGGAGATAGCGGGGTTGTTGGAGCGACAGTCTCCTTGGCAGCGTTAGCCCCATGGGACCCCTACACCTACGAGCTCATCGCCTACCGGAGAGACGAGTACATGGATAGGGAGAGGTGTGTTGAAAGGGACCCCCGCCTCGCCTCTGAGGAGAGCCTGTGCTCCTTCGCAAACTATGACCTATTGCAGGGTAAGCTGGCATCCGCACCCGGAGGCCCGGACCCCGTCCTCGCAGGGTTCAGGGGGAGGGACCCCTCCTGTCTAGGCAAGCTATCCAATCTCCTATGCGAGGAACCCGCTGGATGGGTGCTCTATAGAAGTAACCAGCATACAGGGATAACTGGAGAGGGACCCGGGTCCCTCAACCCCAGGCCCTACAACTATGTAAGATTAAAGGGAGTAGTCAAAGCCCCGCCTAGGGAGTCCCCGGGGGGACACGTATTCGTAGACCTGGAGACGGGCTGGGGGGACGTTACAGTAGCGTTCTATCGTGAGACGGGTCCCTTACGTGACGCTGCTAGGATGTTGAGACCCGGCGATGTGATAGTGGTGGAGGGAGGAGTAATCCCTAGGAGTAAGGGTCCCACGCTGGCAGTCGACGTGATGCATGTGGAGAAGCTGGCTGGGGAGATTCATTATGTGGCCCCGAGATGTCCTAGGTGCGGGTCTAGGATGAAGAGTATGGGTAGAGAGAAGGGTTATAGGTGTGAGAAGTGTGGCTTCAGGGACCCCAGTGCCTCTCCCATTCCGATACTTTCTCCTAGGAGGCTCGTTCCCGGGAGATACACGCCTAGTGTTTCATCTGCAAGACACCTTACAAGGTTCAACTGGTGGAGTCCAAGCACCGGGTTCGAGCCTCAGACATTGAGGGTTGATTGTGTTGCTTCCTATGGGCCTGAGCCTCCTCTGTTAGCATATGGTAGGAGTTCATGTTAACCATTTGTTAAACACCCCCTTGTTTCCACTGGAGAATTGTGGGGTAGGGGAGGGACCCCACCGTTTCATATGGAATTATTTCTGGTTTGCGTTTGTTTTTAGTGTTGTGTTGTGGTATTCTTTGATGATGTTTGTATATTGATGAGTTATGCCCTTATTCCTATGCATGGGGTTTGAGGGACCCTCTGATAGGGTAGTGAGGGCCTAGTTTAGTTGATTCCACTTGAATTACTGGGGTGTGGGGGTCCCTCAACTAGTCTACACTGGTTTAAATAGACCCCTCAGTTTCCACTGGAGCCCACTATTCCCCATTATATCCTCCCCCAGCCATACACCATGGGTGGTGAAGACTCCTGGCACAATGCGATGCGAAGAGGATGGCGGCTAAGGGTGCCCTCGAGCTCCTAAAGGGGTTAGACATTGACAGGCTGGGAGTGGGTACTGGGTCGACTGTTGCAAGATTCATAGAGTTGCTTGAGGAGGAGAACATCAAGCCCAGGGTTGTGGCTGCCTCAAGCCTCGACACGGCCCTCGCATTATCTGAGAAGGGGTACAATATCATCCATCCAAGCCTGACACCAGTGCTAGACGCCTATGTCGACGGGGCCGACGAGGTTGATCCACAGGGCAGGCTGATCAAGGGTAGGGGTGCGGCCCTCCTAGGGGAGAAGATACTCGCCTCCCAGAGCCGCCTAAACATAATCATCGTGACTAGTGAAAAGCTGGTTGAGGCTCTTGGCTCGAGGAAGCCTGTGCCAGTGGAGGTCGTGAGGGACTCTATACAGCCAGCTCTAAGGCTGATTAGGAAGCGATACCCCAACGCGGTTGTGAGGAGGGGTCAGGGTAAGGATGGCCCTGTGGTGTCTGACTGGGGCGGGGTTATAGTAGACGTGTATACGGGTCCCTTGAGGGACCCCCTGGAGGCTGAGATGTTCCTGAAGAGTATACCTGGAGTGGTCGAGACAGGGCTCTTCATAGGCTATACAGACTACGTCGTGGTTGGAAGGGAGGATTGCCGGTGGGAGGTGTTCAGGTACGAGCGAAGCAAGATACCATAGGAGCGCCGAGGAGCTCTTGGAGTCGGAGCCCCCAGCCCAGTGGATGGATAGGGTGAGGACAGCCGCCTACTCTAACAGGTTCGTGGTAGTCTGGAGGGACCCCCTGATAGCCGTATACCTAGGTGAGAATGGGGACTACGTCATAGTCGAGGGATACTATTGCAGCTGTCCAGGCTTCACAATGCGGACGACTAGGAAGGGGATCATGGGGTGCACCCATGTCTACGCGTTCCGGATAGCTCTGCGGGAGGGGCGTTACAGGGACGTATCCAGTAGTCTTTCTCCTGGAGAAGTAGTCTCGATCGTTTGGGAGGCCCTGACGGGTCCCTACGCGTATAGTGTTAGGAGGCTGCTGGCGTTAGCCGATGAGGTGGGCTACGACCACGATGACGGCGAAGACGGTTGAGGCTAGAACCAGTGTTATAGGGGACATCTTAACCTTACCCTCGTACTCGTCGTAGAAGGCTATTAGTCCAGCAGCGCTCATTGGCCCTCCTTCTCTCTTCCTCTTCTTCGCCATCTACATCATCCCCGTGTATAGTTCTGAGCCGTGTAGGGCAATTAAGTGTTGAGGGCCGGTATCTGGTGGGACTGTAAAGATTAGTTGAAGGGACCCTCCCCTCTACAGGCTGGGGATCGGGATTGGAGCTAACAGTGAAGTGTTTGGCGGAGGCTATGAGGAAGGCCTATCTTGAGAGGGATCGGGATAGGGGGCTATACAAGACCTTTGCATGGCTGGTCGAGGAGGTCGGTGAGCTGGCCGAGGCCCTGCGCACCGGTGACGTGGATAAGATTGGGGAGGAGATTGCCGACGTTATCGCCTGGACAGTCAGTATAGCCAACCTACTCGGTATAGATGTGGAGGAGGCCCTCAAATCCAAGTATGGAGGCGACTTATCGGCTAGTGGATGCGGCTAGACTCCATAGGGGTCCCTCAAGGGACCCCACCTAGTACTCTTCAAGCGTTCTTGAAGGCCTCTATAACCATGGCCAGCTTAGATGGATCCTCTTCGGCCAGGGTCCCTGTGACTAGTCCATCGGCGCCAGCCCTGGCTAGGGCTCTAGCCGTCTCGGGGTCCCTCACTCCCCCTCCAACTATTAGGATCGGGTCGAGCCCGCTGGCCCGTAGGAGTTTCTTGGAGTACATTACAGCCTCTGGGGGCACGGGTTTTGGAGCGCCGCTCCCGGCCTCCAGGTATATTACCTTGGAGCCCATCATGGCCCCGGCTAGAGCGTGGATGGCTACGAGCTCGGGGTGCTCGTAGGGTATTGGTTTAGCCCTCCCGATATAGCCGGCTGCCCCTCCATACCCTACTATGATGTAGGATGTTGGTATGGGTTCGAGGCCCATCCTCAATACTATGGGGGCCGCCTGCACCTGTACACCGGTTAGATAGTATGGATCCATACTGTTCAAGAGGACCATGAAGAAGACGGCGTCTGCCTCGGGGGTCAGCCCGTTCAGGTTCCCGGGGAAAAGGATGACTGGGAGGCCGAGGCTCTTAACCCTCCTAACGGTCTCCGACAGGGTAGGCTCGTGCACCCCAGTAGAGCCGCCTATGAGGATTACATCGGTGCCAGCGTCGCGGGCTATGGAGGCCCTCCTATACGCCTCCTCTGGGTCATCCTTGTCCGGGTCTATTAGAGTGAAGTGGATCCTATTCTCCTCCGATAGCCTCTTCAGCCTCTCCAGGAGCTTCCCCATGCTCTACTCCCTCTTCCTCGGCAGCCATACACTCCTCGAGCCTATTCTCATAGACTAGGTCGACGACCTTATTGTAGACGTCCACCCTGTCTAGGACTTCCGGTACCTCGAACTCGCAGTGCAGCCCACATGTACCGCAGCGTACGATTGCCCTCTTTATCCTCAGCTTATCGGTCTTCTTGAAATCAACAGTTAGCGTCATGCTACCGCATCTTGGACACTGGAAGTATCTTGGCGGCAGCGTCCTCTTCTTAACTATCTTCTTCCTCCTCTTTCTCCTCCTACCCATTCCTTAGCACCACTTCATTATTCCAGGAGAGCCACTTACCCGTGGTGTTATTTATTTTGATCACCATTGGTTCTAGCTGGAGCCAGTGTAAGGGTGTGTAGTGATGGTCGAGTACAAGGTGAAGGACCCCTCCCTGGCAGGTGAGGGTAGGAAGAAGATTGAGTGGGCTGAGATGCACATGCCAGTCCTCATGCTACTAAGGAAACGCTACTCTGGGGAGAAGCCGTTGGAGGGCTATAGGGTGTCAATGGTCCTCCACGTGACTAAGGAGACGGCGGTACTTGCTAGGACCGTGAAGGCATGGGGAGCCGAGGTATACTTGGCGGCGAGCAATCCATTATCGACCCAGGATGATGTAGCCGCGGCTCTAGCAGAGGATGGGATCAACGTGTTTGCATGGAGGGGTATGAGCGAGGAAGAATACTTCTGGGCCATTGAGAAGATGGCATCAGCCAACCCGGACTTCGTGGTCGACGATGGCGGGGACCTCCACGTATACATACATGAGAAGAAACGGGAGGCTGCAGAGAAGATTATTGGTGGAACAGAGGAGACTACGACGGGAGTGATCAGGCTTAAGGCCCTCGAGAAGGCTGGCCGCCTTCTATACCCGGTATACGCGGTGAACGATGCATACACCAAGTTCCTATTCGACAACCGTTATGGCACTGGCCAGAGCACGGTCGACGGCATACTCCGTGCAACAAACATACTCCTAGCCGGTAAGCGGGTGGTAGTGGCAGGCTATGGATGGGTAGGTAGAGGTATAGCTATGAGGATGAGGGGTATGGGAGCCAGAGTCATAGTAACCGAGGTGGACCCGATAAGGGCGTTGGAGGCTGTCATGGATGGATTCGAGGTAATGAGCATGGATGAGGCGGCGAAGATAGGAGACGTGTTCGTACCCGCCACTGGCAACACCGACGTGATAAGAAAAGAGCATATACTAGAGATGAAGGATGGTGCAATCCTAGCCAACGCGGGTCACTTCAACGTTGAAGTCAGTGTGAAAGACCTGGAAGAGATCTCTACAGGCAAGAGGTTGATACGTCCATACCTGGAGGAGTACACGCTGAAGGACGGCAAGAGAATATACCTACTCGCTGAGGGGAGGCTGGTTAACCTGGTAGCCGCTGAGGGGCATCCCAGCGAGGTCATGGATATGAGCTTCGCCAACCAAGCACTAAGCCTCCTCAGGTTGAAGAATGAGGGAAGAAGCCTCAAGCCAGCAGTGTACCAGGTTCCGAGGGAGCAGGACGAGATGGTTGCCAGGCTAAAGCTAGAGTCCATGGGTATAAGGATAGATGAATTGACGGAGAAGCAGAAAAAATACCTCGCTAGCTGGAAGGCCTAATCCTCTACCCTTCCCCTCCTCCTATTCAAGTAGAGGATAGCGGCTCCCAGTATAGACAGGGATACGAGGGCTAGTACTTCTCCACCATCTATTCCACCGGGTGATGCTAGGCTTCCTCCAACTAGGTGTGCCGGCTTATAGAAGGTCACGTTAACCCAGTCAATTATGTGGAGCTCAGTGTATAGACCGGTTGCTGCAGTGAAGCCAAGGTAGGGCTGCGGGTTATGGAAGGTTACGAGGTTTGTCGAGTTGAAGATTGGGGTCCCTATCGGCGTCTTGCTTGTCAGGTTCACATTGTCCCAGACGGTTACTGTTAGATAGCCTGTGATATAGGTTGGTGTCACGTTTATGCTCTGGAAGAACACCTTTGTGTAGAGCCACTTGTTTAGTATGGGCCCAGTGTAGTAGATGTAGCTGTGATAGTATGAGGGTACAGAGGCGGAGGCCAGAGCTATGTGTGGCACGGTAGGCTCGCCCGTATTCTGGTAGGGATCGTATTCTATGAGGAAGCCGGTGCTCCCGTTGAGTCTCGCTCCCATGTTTTCTCCTCCAAATCCTAGGACTAGGTTGTGGTAGAAGGTGAAGGCTAGGCCATCGGCTGGGTATGCTGTTGTAGAGTTGCCTATGAATGATATGAAGTCGACTTCCCACGCAGTATAGTTCCTCATATCCGGGCTCTTTAGATAGATTCCGGCATCTGCTCCACCGCCATTATTCGTGATGTACACCCATCCCGCCGCGGGGTCCCATACTACTTCGGTTGAAGTCGCATTGAGCGGGCTTCTCAATATGTACCAATTTGCACCCGCTGCGGTATCGTTTGAGTAGTAGAAGTCGTCTGTAAAACTCCACGCTACCTGGTATGGCTGAGCTTGGGCCGGGCTTACATAGAAGGGGAGCGTGAGGACTAGGACCAGGAAAAGGGCGGGGAGATACCGGGATCTGTATAGCAAGATATATTACCTCGTGTCGCCGGGTATCCCTCAGTCCAGTATTAAAGCGTGTTATAATGTATTAGTTAATATGATAGTGTGAGAATATCATGGGAGCTATCTAGAATAGACGGGTGGTGGGCCCGGGGGGATTTGAACCCCCGACCACCCGGTTATGAGCCGGGCGCTCTACCTGGCTGAGCTACGGGCCCTTTGACTTTATGGTAGAGCCCCCGAAAGTTGGGGGTTTCAAGTAGAGGGTAATTAAAGATTTACACCATTTTCCGAGGGGTAGGTGGTTGCTCAGTGGAAAGTCGGTCTTCATCCCCGATTCTGGGTCCGCGTCGCTCCACCATCCTCATAGCCATGTGTTATAGTTAGGGGTTGGAAGGTTATGTTCTGTTCTACTCTTGCTTGGGGGCTTCTCTCCTGGTTGGTTCGACTGGCGTGGTTGGTAGCTTGATCTTGGCGTGTCTAGCCATTTCTCTCAGTATGGCGTTCTTTGACACGAGGCCTACTAGTCTTCCCTCAGAGTCTACTACAGGTAGCCCGTCCACGTTCTCCTCCTTCAACGCTTGTATCGCCTTGAGGACGGTGTCTCGTGGGCTGAGCTTCGTCTTTACTGGTGTCATTGCATCACTTACTATAAGTGGCATTACCTTGACGTACCTACCCATCTTTCTGCCAGCCCTGATTAGCTTCCTCACCCAGACTAGGCGCCTGCTCTTTCGTGCTATTAGTGAGTCCTCATAGGCTACGAAGGGTAGTCTATTGGCGCTGACGACGCCGTATACGTTGTCGCCTTCAGCAACTACCAGTGCGTCTAGCATGAAGGTAGTCATCTTGTTTATAGCATGGGCAAGGCTGTGGTGTGGGTGTACTCTTGCAGTTTTTACTGGTATCATTACGTTCTCAACGTAGAGCTTACCGGTCTGGTGTCTCGCGTATGCTTCGATCAAGTCGTCCTTTGTAATGAAACCTATAGTGTTACCATTCTCGTCCTCGACTATCACAACCTCAGCGTTATTCGATAGCATTGTGAGTGCAACGTTCTCCAACGGCTCATCGGCCTTCACTCGTGGCACTACCTTAGTCATGACGTAGTCTATGAAGAACTTGTCATATACTCTCCTCCTCCATATGGGTCCCTTCAGTGCTATCGCCTTCAGCATGTTCCACTTTGATACGACTCCCACAATGCGTCCCGCGTCGTCGAGTACTAGTAGGTAGTCTGTTCTCCTCCTCAGCATTTCACGCCGGGCGTGCTCTACGGTGTCGTTTATGGTGATTGCTGGTAGCTCCTCTCTTGCTACCTCCCTAGCAGTTACTCCAAGCTCTCTGTAGACTCCTTCCGGCGCTCTTGTTACTACCTCCTGTATTAGACTCTGTTCTGTACGATAGTATACGCGCTCCTCTCTTGCAACAGGCTTGGGTAGTGGCAGAGGCTTTACTGGCACTCTTCCAGGCTTCGCACCCTCTAGGTATACCTTCACGACGTCTGCCTGTGTTAGTATACCTACAACTCTCCCCTCATCGTCTACTACTGGTAGAATCGAGAAGTCGTTCTCAGCCATAACCCTGGCAGCCTCTTCTATCGGGGTGTCAGGCGTTGCTACGACTACTCCACGAGTCATAATCCTCCTGACCTTTGCAGGGGTAACGATCTTCCCAGCCTTGATCTCTCTATGGAACCTCCATCTCCCCTTCCTGATGAGGTCGAAGGGAGTTATGATGCCTATTGGAACGGGCTCCTCCTTGCTCCTAACAACTACTAGGGCTGGTACGCCCTTGAAGACGAACTTGGACCATACCTTATTCACCGTCGTATCTGGTGTTACAATATAGTCTTCGAGGCCCTCGACGGTCATTGCCTCAGAGACGGTCTCGGCCAGCGGCTTGAACCCCCTCGCCTGGAAGGCGGAGATCAAGTCTCTCAGGGATACTACGCCAACTATTCTCTCGTCCTCGTCAACCACCGGAGCAGCGTCTACCTTGAACTCCTCCATTATCCGGAATGCTTCATCAATACTCTGATCCATTCTAAGTACTGGATGGTCTCTTGCAACATCTACTACTCTTAGCGGGGATTTCGCGCTTGTCGGGATTATCGCCTCTATCCTCGTAAGGAAGCCTGAGTACTTACCCGTCTTCTCGTCGCGTACGATTGGGATTATCCTCTCCTCAGTCTCGCGGAATAGTACCCTTATACTGGATAACGGTGTGTTTGGTAGCACCTTCCTCGCGGGTTCCCTCATTACTTCCCATATCTTCATAAGCCTCACCTCCTAAATTACGCGTGATATACTCATATCAACCTATGGAAGTAGTCGAACCCAAGATATAATAAAGGTCTGGGGAGCATTATCTATTTGAATGCGTGCAACAGGGGAGCCGATGGATACCCCGACGAGCAACGCCGAGACAAGAGGAAGGTAGAGGAGCAGACACGAGAAGCAGAGGTGGTGAAGTATGGCAGGTGGAAACGGTGCAAGCGCAGTACTGTGTCCGAGATGTAAGGTACCCATGATATACCTGATGGAGGCGGAGAAGAGTAGCAACGAGAGGAGGATAACCAGATACTATAGGTGCCCAGCCTGTGGCACCAAGGTAGTCGTTGAGAGACTCCTCGTAAGGATAGTGGATGGAAAGATAAGGATATACAACATGTTAACAAAAGACCGAGAAGTAATATACGCCAGGCCACAGCCGAGGCCGAGGCGTGGAAGAAGGCACAGATAGCCCAGTGCATCCCTCATTTTATTTTATCCCTCGCATTGATACCATAGAATATACCGGGTCATCTCTTCATTAGGAGGTGCATGATAGAGAGTTGAGCCTACGAGGCTGGATAAACGATCTCAGAACAGTCACAAAGATATACCAGGATGTAAAGTCTATTGCAAGAAGAATGTTCATCACGAACTCCATAGACAGCATCATAGCCGCCCTAGGAGTCGGAGTAGGAGGATACACCCCGGACGTCAACGCGAAGCTACTAGCCATGAGCATAATAGGTGGAGGCGTGGCAATGGGATTCATCAGCGCCACGCTAGGAGTCTACCTGTCCGAGAGGGCTGAGAGGCTCAGAGAGTTCAAAGACCTCGAGAAAAAGCTGGCAGCGAGCCTAAAAGAAAGCGTCCATTGGAAAGCAGCTAGACTAGTCCCAATATACGTAGCCTTATGGAGTGGCTTCGGCGCAGTGATCTTCCCACTATTGATTGCACTACCATTCGCAATGGCCGGGCTAGGAATTATCTCCAATCCAACAGCATATCACGGAGCCCTCTCAGTAGGACTATTATCAATGGCGTTCCTTGGATTGTACCTGTCAAGGGTGAGTGGAGAAAACCCGTTACACTCCCTGGCAAGGACGCTCGCTATGGGTGTATTGGCTATAGTATTGGTGTCCGTGCTGAGATTCATAGTAATCTAGTCCCATACAGTCTTGTCTGAGACCATTGTGTAGAATATCCCGACTAGTTTCTTCAACTCGTCGAGGCTTATGTACTCGTCAGGAGCATGGGCCACCTCTCCTCCCGGACCATAGGATAGCGTCTTAACCCCCTTGCTAGTATAGTATCTCAAGTCTAGGCCTCCTGGACACACGATAGGCTCACTCACACTCACTCCATGTATTGAAGCGGCCTTTACCAGGGCACGATATAGTTCTCCCGGCTCATTAATGGCTGGTTCCATCATAGCAGTATACTCTACAGTATAATCTAGGCCCAGGCCGTGTCCAACCCATCTTAGGACAGCCTCGAGCTCCTTCTTTACCTCGTCAACTGTCTCTTCCGGTATAAGCCTCCTATCTATGGTAAAGTAGAACTCTCCTGGCACCTGGTTCGTCTTCCCTCCGCCACTAACGCCTGCTTCTCCTCCAATCATAATAGTCGGGTGCATTGACTCCTCCGGTATAGTCTTGTATTTACTCCTCTTCCGCGATAATATCGGTGCATATGCTGATAACAGTTCTAAGGATAATCGGGCTCCGAGGAGGAACGCATTCTTCCCCCTCCACGGCGTACTCCCATGAGCGTTGACTCCCTTAACTTTCACCTTAGCCCATAACAGTCCTTTATGCCCATGCCAGGGATAGTTCAGCCCGCTTGGCTCCGGTATTATAACGTAGTCTGGCAGGTTTCCAGCGAGTAACTCCTCTACGAGGTAACCAGTTCCGCACTCACCGCCTATCTCCTCGTCTGGCACGAAGGCGAGTTCGATATCGTGGTAGGGCTGAGAGCCTGACTCGTGGACAGCGTATACGGCACCCATGACGGCCGCGATTCCTCCCTTCATATCAATAGCTCCTCTACCATAGAGTCTTCCATCCTTGATGACTGGCTTGAAGGGGTCTGTCACGGTCCAGCCCTGGCCTCCAGGGACCACATCATAGTGGCCGTTGAAGTGTATCCTCTTACCTGATAGTCCCTTCACTCTTCCGAGAACAATGTATCGAGGGTTCTCTCCAGCCGATTTACAGTTCCTGGATTGGTAGCTCTTGGGGACCTCGATTACCTCAGCGGAGTCAGCGATCCTTGAGAGCTCCTTATAGAGGAGGTCGCTTATCTTATCATAGTTCTCCCCGCTAGGAGATACGCTTGGTATCTCGATAAGCTTCTTCAAGAGATCAACCGAGTACTCGTATCCTCTATCAACTAGGCTAGTTACATCCAAGACGCTCCACCACAGGATTCAATTACTGTTGGGGGGAGTGAGGTGGCTATAATGATTTGCATAGGAACTAGGCGGCTATAGAAACAACTAGGTCGAATAGAGGCTGCACGGCCTCTTCCAGTACGCCCCCGGGAGGCGCCTGCCTCCCCCCGGGGGCGATTCCTATTCCAGGCTTCTGTCGAAGTAGCCGGTCTCTACCTTCTCAGGCTGTAGTGCTTCTACGATGTAGTTGAAGGCTGCATATGGGTCTGTGTGGCTTCCACAGCTGTATACGTCTACGGTTGCGAAGTTGTACTCTGGCCATGTATGGATGGTGATGTGGCTCTCGAGGATCACAGCCACGATACTCACTCCCTCACCAATCTTCCACGATTTTACATCGAGAATCGTCATGTTCCCGAGCTCCGCAGCGTTTCTAACGATCTCCTCCAAACGGTGTGGGTCTCTTAGGATGTCATTGTTACGGCAGTTTATGAGGTTGCCGTACACGTGCTTCCCTACTACTCTTGCCTCATCGTATCTTGCTAGCTGCATCTCCATAGTAATCACCCCCCTTTATAACCCCCTGCAATAGAGAGGGGGGTAATTGTAACAAATTAAAGTTTGACCCCCCTCAACCTGGATAATCTAGCGAGCCGAGGACGACTAGCCCCCCGGGAAAGGATGGTGCTGATGATTGCTTAACACGCTGAACAGTATGTGGAGCGACCTAGTAGGGTTCACTAAAGCTATCGGGGGAGGCATAGTCCCATACCTGGCCGCCGTCACAGTCTACATAGCTAGTTCACTAGTCTGGGGGACCCGCTGGTACATAATCTTACGAAGGCTTGGAAGCAAGGTGTCCTTCAAGAACGTCTATACCGCTATAATGGGTGGCATCCTCTTCAACAACATCACGCCCACCCTTAAACTGGGGGGCGAGGGGTTTAGGGCGGCTTGGCTGAGGCTCACCGAGGACGTGCCTACGGAGAGGTCGCTTCTATCAATCCTCTATGAAAGGGTGACAGAGGTACCGGGGGTGGTCATAGTAGCCCTCATAGCAATACTATCCGGGCTGGGCAACTACCTAGGGATAAACTACCTACCAGCGATAGCCCCCTTCATACTAGCGTCATCATGGATCCGTAACAAGATCGATGAGGTTAGGGGCAGGCTCCGAGGGGACGTGTCAAGCCTCCTAAGAGACTGGCGCCTCACAATACAGGCAACACTCCTCAGCATAATCTTATGGCTTATGGACATGCTGAGATTCTATTTGATCGCGCTTGCAGTCGGCGTACACTTATCCATTGGCGCCGTCGCTCTGTTATCAATCTCCTACCTGGTACTGAGTTTTGGACCAACACCTGCGGGCATCGGTTTCGTTGAAGGAGGATTAACAGGGCTCCTGGTAGGGCTCGGGGTCCCTGTGGGTAGTGCTGGGCTAATCGTCTTGGGAGAGCGTCTTATTTCAAGCGTTTTATCAAGCCTCCTAGGCTTGCTCCTGGTAACGGTTAGAGGAGGCATTAAATTATTCAAGGAGGCTTCGAGGATAGCTAGGGAGGAGCAAGAAGTTGGAAAATCTAAGGATAGTGCTGGCATCAGACTGGTATAGACCAAGGAAAGGCGGGGTTGAGACGGCAATATACAATATAGCGAGAACCCTCCTCAGACACGGTCATGAGCCGATAATCGTCACCCATCAGAACCGCGAGCTCCCAGACCCAGAACCCTTGGAGTACGATGATGGGGTCCCTGTGGTTAGATTCAAGGTCCCGATAAAGGGAGACGACTATACTACCAGCAGAAAGGCCGCGGTCCTCCTACACGACTTCCTGAAGCATAATGCGGTGGACGTCGTCCACGGCCACTCGATGGTTTCACCATTTGCCATGATGGCAATACATGTAGCGAAGGGATTCCTAGGAATACCAACTGTTGCTACTCATCATAGCCTGATAGCCGAGGACCTCAACCCGATTCATAAGCTCATGATAAGGTATGGGGCTTCCCGGGTCGACGTGTTAACGGCCGTGTCGAGCGTGTCGAAAAGGGATCTCGAGGAGATAGTGGGCAGACCAGTAGAACTGACATATAATTGCCTTGATCTGAGCGAGTGGCTCGACGCTGATGGAATAGACTTGGAGGGCGATCCTATACTCCTATTCGTCTCCAGGCTCACAGAAAGGAAGAACCCCCTGCTCGCGTTGGAAGCATTTAGGCGGGTGTTGAGGGAGTCTCCTAAAGCCCGTTTGTATATCATAGGGTGGGGACCCCTTGAGGAGAAGGTTAGGAGATATATTTCCCTGAATAACCTTGAGGGCAAAGCAATACTTGTAGGCGGATTAGAGAGGGATGAGGTCAAGAAGTACATGGCATCCAGCGACATATTCCTAATGCCGGGTAGGAAGGAGGCCTTCTCCCTCGTCACGCTAGAGGCCCAGGCACACGGGTTGCCAGTCGTGGGGTTCAGAGACACTGGGGTCGAAGACATAATAGTTGATGAGGAGAACGGATACCTTGTCGAGACAGATGAGGAGTTCATCGAGAAAACAGTGCTTCTCTCATCGGATGAAGAGTTGAGGATCAAGTTCTCCGCCCACGCAAGGATAAACGCCAAGAGATTCGACTGCGATAGACTCTACGAGAGGTACATGGAGATCTACAGGTTGGCTCTCGACAACTGCTCTAGGGAGAAGAGATTCCTTCTTTATAGCCTGTTCAGACTAGCTAAACTCGACCCTGTAAAGCCCGGTGAATGGTGTGAGTCGAGAAAGCAGGAATACTACCAGCTGCCGCCTAAGAGGAGTTGTGTTCCTCACATTCGACGTAGAGCCAGACGCGCCACCATACCAGTCAGACAGCTATAAGGGGGTCGAGGAGGGCATACCCTGGATCCTAGATTTCCTCGATAGCGCCGGGGTAAAGGCTACATTCTTCATCACAGGGGTTGTCGCCAAACGATACCCCGAGTTAGTCAAAGAAATAGTCGGTAGAGGGCACGAAGTAGGGAGCCATGGCCTCGACCACACACGCCTTGATAAGCTTCCCCGCGAAGAGGCTGCGAGAAACATACGTGAGAGCCTAAAGATCCTATGGGGGTTTTATAACGTGAGGAGTTTCAGGGCCCCCAACCTCCAGCTCCCATCATACCTGATTCCTAGTCTAAGGGGGTTGGGGATCACTGTAGATTCAAGTATAGCCGTTTACAAGAAAGGACACATGAAGGCTCCAGGATGGGTTCGGGGTGTACTAAGGGTACCAGCAACGGTTACCAGCAGCACGATTAGGCTTCCAGGCGTATTGGCGAGGAGACTGACGCTTCCAAGCTCGAGGCAGTTCCACGTACTCTTCTATCATCCATGGGAGTTCGTCAGGATAAGGAGAAAGCCACTATATCGCCCAGATATCTGGATGCGCACAGGAGACTATGCTAGGAGGATGCTCGAGGCTATTATCCAGGAGGCGTTCGAGAGGGGGTTCAAGTTTGAAAAACTAGGAGATGCCCCAAGTTTGTGTGGCTAATCACGTATAATCCCGCTGGTACACACAAAGGGTATTGCTGAGGGTGGAGATTTGGCGTCGGTAGGGTTGGGAGCGGTTACGGGTCTTTACTCTACTTACTCGTTCCAATCAGCTATCCTGATCGATAACAAGATAGTTTATGATAATGTCAAGAAGAGCCTGGAGGCGTCCTCATCTGAGAGGGAAGGATACACGGGAGTGAGATCCGTCGTTGGAGGCTACAAGGACCTGAGGCTAGCCCTCGTACAGATCCCTCCCTATCCGCAGGCGGTCGTCGAGGTAGTCTCTGAACTGTACCTACTGGGTGCTAGAAGGATCATTTTGATAGGTAGAGGTTACAGGTTGTCTAGGAGGCTCCCGCCAGATACTGTGTTGATCACGATGGGCGCTATACCTCGAGACGCTGTTTCACAGAAGATAGCGCCGAGAGGGGCCCCGCTACTCGCATCACAGCCGCTATACTCGAAGGTCAGGGGAATCGCTAGCCTAAGGTTCCCAGATATAGAATGGGTACAGGGATTGACCGTGACACTTGACTCTCTCAGGATGAAGTGGGTTCTCCCTGAAGCCGAGGACCTGGTCGGCACTAGAGGAGTGTTCGTCGCCGATTCCCTTGTAGCTCCACTATACGCCCTACAATACGAGTATGGTAACCTAGAGGCGGTAGCACTAATCACCGCGTTCAGACAATATAGCAGGGTCCCCACGCCCATCGAATCGCCGGCTGATGCCTACAGCAAGCTGTTGGATAAGGAGGCTAAGATACAGAACATACTATACACTGTTGCCCTGGAAGCTCTCGCGTCTAGGGGAGAGGAGGGCTAACTACTATGAACGTACCAGACACAGACAGGACAATGAGGGATATAATAGACGACATACTAGTCAGGTTCGAGATGCTAGAGAAAGAGCTATACTCCTTCTCCAAGGAGGCCAGGTATAAGGGTAAGATTGCCAGGATAAGGGACTGGGTTGATGATATCCACGATTTATTGCTGGAGTTGAAGAAAGCCTCAGAGTCTAGTCAATCCTCTCAACAATGAGGAGGGGTCCCTCCTTCCCTACTACTCTAATCCTTTCACCCGGCTTTATCACTCCACTCCTACTCACGGCCTTCCAGTATTCACCCTCTACTATCACGAAGCCAGGCTTGTCCTCTCCTATCTCGTCTACTGCACGGCCTTCCTCGCCAACGATACTCCACACTATCGGCTTCTTCTTCCTAACCTGTATAATCTTGTATACGATGAACGCGGTCAACACGGCGAAGCTTATCCCCACACCATAAATCGCCTTTATGAGGGAACTCGCGTATTCCGGCGAGATGGCGAAGCCGGTGCTTCCTAATGGTAGAAGGGCTATTCCAAGGACTATCATGGCTATACCTGTGCCGCCGATGACGCCGAAGCCTGGAGTGTAGAACTCTATTATTAACAGGAGTGCTCCTAGCCCCAGTAGGATTAGGCTGGCCGTGTTGGGGTTAAACCCGGTTCCCACCAGGCCCATGACTAGGAGGAGTGCTCCTATCGCGGCTGAAGCGTAGTGTCCTGAGGCGAGGCCGAATAGGATGATCAGCATACCCATCGAGACTAGTATCCCTGATAGTAGGGGGTCTGAGAGTGTGTGTAGAAGCGTTATCCTGGGGCCTGGAGGGATCTCCTCGTATTGCCCGTTAAGCTTGAGCAGTACTGTGTCGCCGCTTGGAAGCGCTACAATGGAGCCATTTAACTGGTTTATCAAGTCTGGCATGTCTTTTGCTATCATGTCTAT
The DNA here is from genome assembly GCA_013152575.1 of Thermoproteota archaeon. Classification (GTDB taxonomy): domain Archaea; phylum Thermoproteota; class Thermoprotei_A; order Sulfolobales; family Acidilobaceae; genus Thermodiscus. Next base: position 24,892 of record JAADGB010000119.1, read on the forward strand.
GACGTGGTATCTGAGGGCTTCCTCCGCTCCATAATTATCGTTCTTTAATATGAACCTCACTAGCGCCGTGGCGTTTCTGCCTCTCGTGGCTCCATGCTCACACAATACTTTAATTATAGGATTAATTATTTTTGACTCGTTTATTGGTTCGTAGGCGCCTGTCGAGGGATTATAGGCCACGGGCTGGAGGGACCCTATTATCGTTCCAGGCTGCATAGCTGCGACATGAGTAGAGACTAGGATGAGGGTCCCCGCGCTCTCAGCCCACTTATTCACTACGAAACCCACTACAGGGACCCGGGCATTGCTGATATTGGTGACAATATTCAATGCGGCATCAACGTATCCTCCTGGCGTATTGAGTCTGAGTACCAAGACGGCGTTGTCCTGCTCAGCCTTGGTTATCGCCGCCTTAACATAATCAGCCATCGCAGTATCTATTACTCCAGTTATGTCTATGTAGTAGACTTTTGGGCCTACAACTCTATCATAGCCTGTATTGTTGGGCATTAACCCATACTTCTTCTCTATGCTTCCACAGTACTTCTGGCCGAGATCTACTGTTTCCTGAATAGTTGTCGCGTTTTCCTCCTGTGCGATGGCTATCGAGGCGATCGACGCGAATATAACCACGAGTAGGACGAGTAGGAGGGTTTTCCTCTTGTTGGCCCTGTTCATAACCTTACTCCCTTCTCTCCTTGTGCTTCTCGACTGCTGAGGCTACGCCAATCATCTCGGCTGCCTGTTGTACGCCTGTGGAGGAGCTTATCACTATGAGGTTCTTCTCCTTGGCTATCTCTACTAGCGTCTGTAGCTCTCTTAGTCTCAGGGCGGCCGGGTGTGCTTCGTAGAATGAGGCCGCCTCGGCCATTATCTTCGCTGCCTGCCTCTCACCTTCCGCCTCGATTATCCTCGCTCTCCTCCATCTCTCGGCCTCTGCCTGCTTAGCCATGGCTCTTAGCATTGATTCGGGTAGCTTTACCTCCTTGAGAGTCACGGCAGTTACCTTGATGCCCCATGGGTCTGTTAGTACGTCGAGTATCTCCTGGAGTTTCTTGTTTATCTCCTCCCTCTTTGTGAGGAGATCGTCTAGCTCAACTTGGCCTATGACGTCTCTGAGCGTTGTCTGGGCTAGCATGAGTACTCCATAGTGGAAGTTCTCTATCTTCGTCACCGCCTTCACGGGGTCGAATACCTTATAGTATACTACGGCGTCAACCCCGACGGTGACGTTGTCCTTCGTGATAGTCCTCTGTTCCGGTACGTCCGCCGTTACTATTCTAAGGTCTACTTTGATGAAGTTGTCTACGAAGGGGATTATGAAGAAGAGGCCAGGTCCCTTTGCTCCTAGGAGACGGCCAAGCCTGAAGATTACTGCTCTCTCGTACTCCTTTACGACCTTTATGCTCATAGAGAGGAATATTAGTATTATAAACAGGATTATTAGTAGCTGGACCAGCGATGTTGACAGGCTCGGCGCGCTCGGCGCCTCAGCTGTTGCAAACATAAAGATTAACCAGTCAAGCAATCACGGGCACCTCACTGCGTCAATGCAATACTCCAGCCTTTTATAGTTAAGATATAATCAATCCATATAACAATAAGGTATCCTGGAGGAATCGGAGTTGGCCAAGACCCCTGGCAAGGTCATCGCGTCTAGGCTGGAGAACGAGCTCGCCAACCTGTTATGGTCTATGGGCTATGCAGTGGTTAGGGGTCCCTCGAGCGGATCCGGTGTGAGGAGGAGATACCAGCCGGATATAGTCGCGATAAAGAACGGGGTTGTACTAGTCATTGAGGTCAAGAAGGCGAGGGAGGGGAAGACAGTCTACATACCGGAGAGGCAGGTCAAGGGGCTGAAGGAGTTCGCCTCTAGGGCTAAGGGCCTCGCCCTGGTAGCTGTGAGGATTGCCGGCCTCGGCTGGAGGATCCATAAGTTGGAGGATCTAGACTATACGAGGAATGGTAACGCTCGGATCGAGTCGCCGGAGTCTGGGTTGAGGATTGAGGTTTTCGACGAGCTCCTATTCCCAAAGTCACGTCGTATAACCGAGTGGACTGGTTAGAAGGGGATTATTCTCAGCTCGTATCCGGCTTTCTCGGCTAGCTTTCTCAACCGCTTTACTCTCCTAGCCGTGAGCTTTGGACTGTAGCGTGGGACCCTAACGATTATCACCCTATCTCTGACCTCTACGCTCGCGTCTGGGAGCATCTTCAGGATACGCCTCTCGACGTCTTCTATTTGCTTCTTGCTCTTCTCTCTGACTGGCACGACCATTGTCTGCTCTCCGAACGTGTAGATCTCGTATTCTAGTTCTCCGGTTAGGAAGTCTCTCACTTCGACTACGGGCCTCGATAGTTCAGCCTCTCTCAGCCCGGTCGGTAGCTTTACGGTTATCGATAGCTCGTATACCTTCTCCACTCTACCCTCGTTGATGAATATGACAGTATCTATTATGCTGGGTATCATTCCAAGCTCTACTCTGCGTATGAATCTCTGTATAGCGTCTATTGGTGTAGTCGCGTGTACTACGCCGACCATTCCTATTCCAGCGAGCCTGAGGTCTACGTAGAGTTGGAAGTCTTCGTCGCTTCTTAGCTCGTCGTAGAACGTGTAGTCGGGCCTCGATAGGAGTAGTATGTCGTGGAGCTCGCCTAGGTCTGCATAGTTCTTGGAGTACTGGGTTACCGTTGAGGGGAGCCTCATGTCCCTTGGAGACTCTATGGTCTTTACGATCTTGCCCTTGCTAGCGTAGAATTCTGCTAGCGCCTGAGCGAAGGTGGTCTTACCCATACCAGGGGCTCCAGCTATCAGTATACCCTCCGCTCTCTCCATGAGCCTGTTCAGGAGCTTCTCGGGGATATTGTAGTCTTCAAGCTTCAACTTGACTATCGGTCTGACGGCTGTGATCTCCCAGCCCTCGCTTAGAGGAGGCCTAGTTATCACTATCCTATAGTCGTGTAACTGTACTATTGTAGAGCCTGGCCGGTCGATTTCCACGAATCCATCCTCCAGCAGGGAGGCGGCTTCGATTACCTCCCTTGCAATCTCCTCTACGTCTTTCCTGGTTAGGGGTTCGGTCGATATGGCTACGAAGGCCCACTTCCCCGGCCTCCCTATCTTGGCCAGCGGAGGTGCTCCCTCCTTCAGGTGTACGCTCATGGTCTTGTCGGTGAAGAACTCTTCTAGCTTCAGCCTCCTCCTCTTAGCATCGGCTGGGAAGATGACTGGTATTCCCATAGCCCTAGCTGCCTCTAGCTGGACCTTGTCGCTTGTGATGAGAGAGGCTCCTGCCTTCCACGCATAGTCTCTCACGAGCTTCTTCACTAGATCTAGGGTTAGCTCTCTAGGATACCTGATCTCGTCATCGACTACTACGACCTCGATTACCTCTCCCGAGGAGTCTATTAGCCGGGACAGCTCGCTTAGCCCCGTGAAACCGTGGGATAGACCCCTCCTAGCCTCGGAGTAGAGGTACTCGACTATCGATTTATGGACAAGTATTCTTCCCGCTATCCGTCCTTCCTGGATTAGGCGGCGGGCCGTGCCGTCAACCACGGCGTCTATGTCCACTACGTATAGTCCTTCTCTTTCCACATGCGATCCCCAAACCGTGCCATCCAACTATTCTCGATTGACTCCAGGCTCTACCCAGACCGTATAAGTTTATCACACCCCATGATACGACGATTGTTATTCAATTGGGTGTAGGTGGTGTTCGACGTCCTAATCACTGGCTCCATCCTATATACTGGCCGCGAGATAATCAAGGACGGCTACGTGTATATTAAGAACGGTAAGATAATCGACTATGGCCAGAGCCCTGTCCCCGAGGACTACACTTACGTCAACCTGATCCTAGGGGGTAGTGGGAGGATCATAGTACCTAGCCTAACCGCTGTGATAGACGCGGTTTCATACCCGCTTAGACTGAGCTCCCCAAGCCTCAAAGAGAGGGTAAAGTTCTACGGGAAGATACCGCCCTCAGAGGCTGTAACCCTATCACTGCCAGCCGTGTATGAAGCGCATATGGCTGGAATAGGCCATGTTATAATTGAGTACACTAGCTTGGAGCTACCCAATACGCTCCGATCCCTTATCGGAGGCAAGTATGGGCTAGCCTACCCCTCCTGCAACGGTAAGCCTCCCGGAGAACCGCCAAGCGTGATAACAGTATATGGAGAGGGCTGCGGTGATTCCGGCCAGGTTGAGGTAAGGGATGGAAGCGGTTATGTTGGTGGAGAGAGGGTTCTAGCATTATTCAACAGGGCGACATACTCTAGGCTAGACGGCGACCCCCTCACAGAGAGTAACAGGTTCAGGGAGGCTATCGGCTTGAAGCCGGCTACTATAGAGAAGAACGAGAGAGCTGAGATAGCAGTCTACAACGCCTCCCGCCCTCCGGGCATGTTCCTCGACAAGGCGGGAGAGGACGTGATAAGGAGAATATACGTCTCGGGTGCTAGGCTTGAGACGCTAATGGTTGGAGATGCTATACTGGTTGATCAAGGAGAGCACCTCTATATTGTTGAAAAGCACTTCTCCGAGGCCAGGAGGGCTGGATTGAGGATCTTGGAGCGTCGCTGATCGAGGGCTTCCACATCCCCCGGGTGAGGGTTCGGGCGTGAACGAGCGCTCATCCGCCTATTTCATATTCTGATACTTGGATCCTATATTTTCCTAGGACCTTGCCTAGCTCGTCGTTGAAGATCGCGGGGTCTCCCCGGGGCGTTGGGTCTACACCCATCCTACAGGCTTCTATCTGCCTACTCACTATATCATAGAGGCCTATCCTGTGCACTATCCTCACTACTTCATCCTTATCCATTCCCGAGACAGGCCTCACTACAGGCAACGTTACGCCGGAGCCTATGAGCCTCATATTCCTAACAGTCTGCGTAGCGACCTGGCCTATACTCTCACCAGTCACGAGGGCCTCGTACCCCTTCTCTACAGCTATCCTCTCGGCCTCCACTAGCATCAACCGCCTCATAACCAGCACCCTATACTTTGGCCTGACATTGGATGCCACCGTGCTGGCAACATCCCTGAAATCCACCACGTAGAGTTTGAGCCTTCTACCATGGACCCACTCTCTAGCCAGGGCTTCAGCCGCCTCCATCATTATATCATATACTTCCCTCACGCCTATGTCGAAGAAGACGAGGTCCGCCGGGGACCCCCTCTTCATAACTAGCCATGCGGCAGCTGTGGAGTCAAAACCCCCGCTGAATAAGACGAGGGTGGGTTCCTCACTCCCCAGGGGTAGACCGCCGGGTCCCTCAATAATCCTATCATAAAGGTATGCTCTGTTCCCCCTCACTTCTACATATGCTATGTAATCCGGCTTATGGAGGTCTACACGGCTAGCCCCGAGTTCGAGTAATCTCGCCCCGAGCTCCTTCTCAACGTCTAGGCTTGTGAAGTCGTGTACTCCCGTTCTACGTGCAGTTACTCTGAAAACCTTCCCCTCCACTCTAGGGGCAAAATACTCCGCTGCCTTCTCCACGAGGTCGTTGAGATCGTTGAAATCCACGACTTTGGCGGGGGATGTAGATTTAACCCCGAAAACACGTGCAGCCGATATAGCTGCTTTTTCCGCATCGCTGGGGTCCCTTATCAGGATCCTGCCCTGCAGTCTCTCGATGCGACCCTCGACTCCACGCCTCTGCATGGCTTCCTCAATGTGCTTGGCCAGTAGCCTCTCGAGCCTCGGCCTCGTGTGTCTCCCCTTCACTGCTATCTCAGAGTATCGGACTATCACTACCTCCTCCACTATCGCCCCCCGCCTGGAGTAACCGTCTCGGCCGGCATTGATTAACCTGTCCATTCAATACCAAGGGTATAACTGGAGGGTGCGGTGTGAAGAGAGTCTCATTCAAGTGGAGGGAGGGTTACCTGGTCCTCACGGATAATAATGGAGAGCTGGTCGTTGAGGCCTCGAATTCCACGATAACCTTCACTGTGAGAGAGGTGTTGGTTAAGGGGTTATTCGAGGGCTTGAGGGAGTACGTGGAGGGGGGTAGGGGGGAGTGGAAGACGGTATACATTGACCTCGCGTTTCCACTCAAAGGGAAGCCTAAGCCGGTTGACGTGGCATTTGCCAGGCATGTCGACACATATGTTGGGGGATTCGGCTTAAGCTACACAGTTATAGAGGGGGTAGGCCACTACATAACAGTCTATCCCCCTCCAGGAGCCCTCTACGATCACGCAATAATCTACGATGATGGAGTAGCCCTGAGAACCCTGTCTAGGAGGAAAGTCTATATCCTAGAGGAGAATAATACTCGTAAAATCATACTACTCTAGCCTGGGCTAGGGGGAGGGTCCCTTCCTTGATAACACGCCTAGAAGTAGATCATGACGCGTTGATGAGACTATCCAGGATAGTATCCAGGATAAGTAAAGAGGATCACCGTTTCAACAGCCAGGATCTACCTGGCTCTACGACTAGGGAAGAAGCGGTAATGTTCTACACGATCCTATACTCGATAGATTACGGGCTTGGCTTGGAAGAGAAGAAGCGTCTAGCCAACGCCCTATGGAGTATCCTAGAGGAGAGAGGGTTCAACCATGACTTCCTACTCGGACTAGACGGGAATGGGTTGAATACGCTTCTAAGAGGGTATGGGGTTAGAATGCCTAGGCCAGAGTTAAGAGCCATGCTTCTAAGAGACCTCTCCCGTAAGGTTGAGAAGTTATACAACGGATCATACTACGCTGTGGTAGTTGAATCACATGGACAGCTAAGATACAAGAACGGGGGGTTCATTGATAGGCTACAAGACTTCTACGCTTACAGGAGCCCGGCCTACTCTAAGGCATATAGGCTTGCAATCCAGCTCTACCGTGTTGGAGTCCTGCCAGCCCATGACTTGTGGAACGCTGGCGTATCGGTTGACTCGGCTCTAGTCGGCCTAGCCGTGAGGTATGGCCTTGTTAGGGTTAGCGACAGCCTCCTCGAGAGGATAGCTCTTGGCACACCGTTGGACCCGGAGACTGATAGGGTTCTCCGCGAGTATGTTTTCATGGCGTATAGGCTGGTGGCTCAGGAGGCGGGCGTTGATCCATTCACTCTAGATGGTTTGCTTAGAATCATCTATAATCGATACTGTAAGTATAGGTCGAGTCAACCTGGTGAATCGGCTGGAGAGGACATTGGATGTATGGGTTTGAGGGACCCTCGGCTATGGGTGAGGGACCCCCTCCCTCCACAGGATTCATGGTGGGATTAATGGCTGACGGATAACCCAGTTTATCCTCGGCGTGTATAATGTTTAGGGTGGGGAGTTGAAGGGTAATGGTGTCAGGAGAACTCGATAGGGTAGAGGAGGTCTCAGGCCAGGGTATCCCGGCCTGGGGGTATGCGCTTGGCGGTCCAAAGGTTGGTTCCGGGCCGGGCGCCGTTACGAGGGGAGCTATGTGGCTCAACCTACCGAGGGCCGGTACACGTGTCGAGAGGCTACTCTTATCCATTGGTATATTCACTGATCGCGAGGTCCGTACACCTATCTCGTGGAAGCTCGTAGTGGATGGCGTCTCGATATCGAGGGAGTTCAGGCCGCACTTCGTTGTTGAGACCGATGATGGCTACTATATGAAGGCTATCTATGACGTGAAGCCTGTACTGGCAGGTAGGGTCTTGAGGCAGGAGAGCCATAAGATCCTAGTCTACAGGGACGCGGTTCACCCGATTAGGGTTGCAGACGCCCTCCTATATGCAAGGTTCGAGAATGAGAAGGCTAGATATGCTGTATCCTACTATACTGGCGCCGTTGCACTAGAGCCGGGAGAGCACTACAAGGTGGACGCCGACATAGGGAGGAGCTTCGGCGGGAAAAGGACAGCTGGCGTTATACTGCATTCTCCCTATCACGACTCTGCCTTCGAATTGATAGCAGGCGGTTCAAGGCCAGAGAGAGCCGTAGGCCACGGGGTACACTATATCGAAGTCACTGTACCCTACAAGGGGTCCCCTGTACCAGTATCTCTGAGATACGTTGATCCAGGCTTCAAATTCTACCCAAGGATCGCCGTGCTGACAGAGGTTATAGCCACCGAGCTACTAGCTCCTGCCCCGGAGCCGAAGCTCGTTATCGAGTCCGTTGAGGCTAGTGATACAAGGGTTAGGGTTAAGGGGATTGTTGAGAACGTCGGCGATGACGTTCTCGACTCCACAATGCTAGTCGTACTAGCCCTTGGAGCTAGACTCGCTAGGAAGACGCTGCCGCCAGTTGATCCTGGGAAGAGCATCGACTTCTCACTTGAATTCGATATATCGAGGCTCCCGATTAGGCCCTCGAGGGCCAGTATAAGGTTGATATGGCGGAGGCTGGGGGAGACTAGGCTCGTATCGGAGGAGATACAGATACCCTCCTAGCGGCCTCTCCTAAAAATGTATTCTCGGAGGGGAGGGGCTAGATTATAGCAGTCGTGTCCCCTCTCCAATAGTCCCATCTCTATGAGGGCGTCGATCTTCTCCTGGGGGTCCCTCACTCCAAGCCTCTCCAGTTCTTTCAAGGCCCTCAGGTCGCCGACTGACACGTTCTTGTAGAAGTATTCGAATACTATCCTGAGATCCTTTGGGAGCTTGCGGGCCTTGTCGAGTAATTCGCTGGCCTCGGCTAGGATCTCGTCTACACTCATGTACTCCACCCTCAGGTTTATCGGCCCAGTCCTGCAACCGACAACCAATCCGGGGATAGGGGAGGCAGGTGGCTAATAGGCTATTGAGGCGGATTGCCGAGGAGGTCTTAGGGGAGGAGAAGGCTCGGCTGATATGGTCGAGGCTCGACATAGTCGGTGATATAGCTATACTGAAGAAGCCACTAACGGATTCGATAACCGTACCTGACCTAGCTAGAGTGGCGGAGGAGCTCGTGAGAAGGCTGCCTTACATTAAGAGTGTTTGGCTCGCAGAGTCGCCAGTAGAGGGACCCTACAAGACCCGCCGGTTCACACACCTAGCCGGTGAAGAGAGGAGTGAGACCGTATACGTCGAGCATGGATGCAGGTTTAAGGTTGATATAAGGAGGGTATTCATAACTCCACGGCTCAACTACGAGCACCTAAGGATTGCTAAACTGGTCTCCCCCGGAGAGGTTGTAGTGAACATGTTTGCCGGCGCAGGCCTCTTCTCTATAATCATCGCCTGCAAGTCAAAGCCGAGGAGAGTGTACAGTATTGATATCAATCCGGACGCCTACAGGTACATGGTTGAAAACATAGAGCTGAACAAGGTAGGAGATACTGTGATCCCAATCCTAGGAGACGCTGCCAAGGTTATAGTAGAGGAACTAAGTGGCGTGGCTGACCGCGTGCTTATGCCACTGCCAGAGCTAGCCCTAGACTACCTTCCCTACGCTGTGAGAGCTCTGAGGGGTAAGGGAGTGATCCATGTATACCTCCATGTGAGTACGCCTAAGGGAACCGATCCACTTAAGACCTCTGAACAACTGGTGAGGGATAGGCTCAGAGAGCTAGGAGTGAGGCACATGGTGCTGGGATCGCGGAAGGTAAGGCCGGTCGCACCGAGAACCATGCAGACAGTAGTAGATGTGGTGGTTGAGAGTGGCTAGGAGGAAGCCCTGGGTTAAAGTAAAGGACGATGCCGTGAAATCAATCCTACTGGAGAGAGACGTGGGTTATCTCGACGTAGGGATAGGGCCGATACTGGAGACACTGAACTCGGTCAAGAACATTGCTACCACCAGCAGCTGCCTTGGCAGGATCGCTATAGTAGAGGGGATAGTACACTGGGGTCGAGACGAGGATTCGAGGATTGCATACAAGACCCATGGTAAGATAACGCCCGAGGCGATCCTACGCGTGTTATCCAGGGGGTTCTCCAACCTATGGCTTAAGGCTACGGGCCCAATACTACACGCACGAACGAATAGCCTGGAATGCGCACTACACATGTTATCCAAGGCTAGAGAGAACGGTTTCAAGCATAGCGGCATAATCTCTCACGGAACACCCAGCGGCACCGTAGTTGAGTTGATGAGTGCATCACAGCTGTCTACCCCGCTTGTAGTGAATGGAGTAGTGGTCATCCGGATGGGCCGTGAATACCTCGAGGCGTTAGCCAGCAAGGCCAATAGTACTGTTGAAGAGGGGAGGAGAAGGCTTAGGTCGTTTGTTGACTCCCTTCTCGCCGACCCAGGCCCCTGCGGATAGCCCTCCAGTATATGGATAAGGGACCCCTACCATCACATTCGCTGCAGATTTTCTTGGCTAATGCCGTTTCACAATTGTAGGGCCTGTATCTCCGGGCCCTCTCAAGGATTACCTCCGCTAATACACTAGCAGTCGTCCTAGGCACTAGTCCTGTGGAGTAAAGCAATTCCTCCACGTATTCTTGCGGGGCGTTCACGTTGGCTAGAAATGTGACTAGCATATAGAACTCTTCGGGCGTCATCGACTTCTCCGACGCTGATCTATCGATTATCTCCCTGATACATAATGGTATCTTCTCCGGGTCAAACTCTCCCAGCACTCCCCAGTCAAGTTTTGACGCCATCATCCTACCAAGCTCGGCTAGTTTTTGGAGATCGACCTCGTCATATATGCCGACTATACTCTCTATGTGTTGTCTAACCTTCGCTGCTAGGAAGTTCTTGAAGTTCTGAGCATCCAGGTAGACTCTGCCACCTAGCGGGAAAGAGTTTACAAGCCTCCACCTTGGTTCCACTAATCTGCTGGCAACCACTAGATAGTCGCTTAGTGGTAACGAGTACTGGAGGAGTCGTGGTAGTATGCCACGACGCTTACTATAGAGCCAGTTTATTACTAGATTTGAGGATTCAACCCTGAGACCCAGGGCTCTAGCCAGCGTCATTAGGCCTGCCTGCGATTCATCCTCCAATAGTTTCCGAACTCTGTCGGCTTCAGCATCCGCTAGTCTCCTGAGGAGCCTCAGTGACCCCGACTTTGCTACAGCGGCCAGTGCGGCGTGGAAGGATAGGACCTCTTCCCATGTATCTCTACCTATCTGTTCAGGGAGTCCCTCCCGTGAAAGCACGGCTTCAAGCCTCTTCTTTGCCAGGTTGATGGCTTCTTCGGACTCGAGTAGCTCTTCTATTGGCCCATAGTAGTCGATCTCTTTCCTGGCGTATTCGCTTAGCTTTACCGTGAATGGGTATTTGGCCTGCCACAGCAATTCCTGAGCCTCCATACTGGAAGGGGATCACTTGAATATTATGTTCGGAGGGTTTATTGAATATCAATGGGTAACACCTGTCGACTCGTCGAGGGACCCGCCTTGTCCAGGGACGATTGTGGATTCATATGTGAGAGACTATTGGGCCAGCGTCACAGTAGGTGGATTGCTAGGGCTCTCAGGAAATGGCTTGATAGAAGGGACCCCTCGTGCTGCTATCATGAGCTTTCAAAGATGGAGCCCGGCTATTATGGTTGGAGTGTTATGGTATCAGACTTTGAAGAATTCTACAAGAGGATGAGTGGCAAGCGTAAGATTAGGCTGCCCGAGCCATTAGCTGAGAGCGGCGTTGATACACTTGCAGCATTAAGGTCTAGGCGTAGTAGGCGTAGTTATGCTAGGAAGCCGTTGGGTCTGGGAGAGCTTGCTACACTTTTGTACTATACTGTTGGGATCACTGGGAGAGCTTGGTGGGGTGGCCCTAAGAGGACGTATCCAAGTGCTGGCGGATTGCAGCCTGTTGAGGCTTATGTGGTCTCACTCAATGTTGATGGTTTGGAGCAGGGAGTATATCATTATAATCCCGGCGATCATTCTCTAGAAGAAATCTACACTGGCGATGTAGGGGAGAAACTCTACAGGGCTTGCCTAGACCAGGAGCACGTGCTTGAAGCACCAGCGAATATTGTATTGACAATTGTTTACTCGAGGACGGCTTCAAAGTACGGGTTGAGGGCCTATAGGTATGCAGTCATGGATGTAGCCTTCGCTGGCGAGAACGTCTACCTGGTAAGCGAGGCACTAGGACTAGCTACTGTCGCTGTTGGCGCATTCTATGATGAAATGCTATGCAATATACTAGGCGTGGATTGTGAATGGGAGTATCCGATGCTCGTTTTCCCAGTGGGATGGCGGCAAACCTAGCCCGAGTCAAAACCGGAGGTAATGGCAACGTTAAATTCTGATGTATACGATGCATATCGTGGTGAAACCTACTTGGCCAGTATAGCTAGGAGAATAGCTGAGTGGGCTTATTCGCTCTCCTACGACCAGCTACCGGCTGAAGTGATTGAAGAGGTTAAGAAGAGGTTCATCGACAGCCTCGGAGTAGCGGTCGGAGCATACTATGAGGAACCAGTCAAGATAGCGAGAGCCATCGCTAGGGGTACTGCTGGCTCCCTCGTAAGGGCCACGCTCTGGGGGACAAGGAGTCTAGCCGCAGCGGATCACGCTGACTTCGCCAATGGCTGTGCTACAAGGTACTTCGACTTCAATGATACCTACCTGTCAAAGGAGGCTCTACACCCGAGCGACTCGATCCCCGCAGTCATAGCCGCAGCGGAGATAGTTGATGCACCCGCTGAGAGGATAGTTGAGGGTATTGTAGCGGCGTATGAGGTAATCGGAGCCCTAGCAGACGCATATAGTGTAAGGTCGAGGGGACTAGACCATACGGTATACATCAATATAGGCAGTGCTGTTGGAGCTGCCAAGGTACTAGGCTTAGACGTCGACCGGTTCGAACACGCAGTCAACATTGCAACCAACACAAGCCTAGCCCTCAGACAGACCCGAGCAGGAGAATTATCAATGTGGAAGGGATGCGCTGCAGCTCACGCATCGAGGAACGGGTTGTTCTCAGCCCTTCTAGCCTGGAAGGGTATGACGGGTCCCTCACCAGTCTTCGAAGGCGAGTTCGGCTTCTTCAACGTAGCACTCTGCGGTGACAAGTTCGAGCTACCCGAGCTCGGCGGGTCAAAGTATAGGATAATGAAGACGAGCATCAAGTACTGGCCCGTCGAATACCACTCAATGTCAGCGGTTGAGGCAGCGCTCAACATAGTCGAGAAGGTCGGCAGGATCGACCCGGACCAGGTCGAGGAGATCAAGCTGGATACCTTCACCGTCAGCTACAAGATAATTGTGAAGGACCCGGAGAAGTGGGACCCGAAGACCAGGGAGACCGCCGACCACAGCCTACCATATATTGTAGCGGCCGCGCTGATAGATGGAAGAGTATGGCTGGAAACCTTCAAGCCAGAGCGCTACCTGGCAGAGGATGTCAGAAAGCTAATGAAGAAGATGAAGGTGGAAGTCGACCCCAAGGCAGACGAACTCTACCCTGATGGAATCCTGAACAGGATCACGATAAAGTTCAAGGATGGGAGAACAATCAGCGAGGAGAGCACCTATCCGCCCGGGCACTTCATGAACCCACTCGATAGGAGCGGTGTGGAAGAGAAGTTCCTACGCCTAGTGACACGCTACGTTGACGAGGCCAGGGCAAAGGAGTTCTTGCTGAAGGCGTGGAGCCTGGAGAAGGTTGAGGATATAGGAGGCCTCCTCAGACTGCTAGCCGTTGAGGACTAGCGCCTCCTCCTCGTTATCTTCACCTTTTTCTGAACTCCTAACACGTAGTATCCTCCGATAACTCCGAGGAGTGCTCCTATGAAGAATGCGGCTATTGATATTGCTCCTTCCTTCTGTATCCTTTCTGTTAGCCTCTCTATCTGGTAGTCCCTCACCTTAACCTCATTCTTCCAGTAGGACTCGCATCCCTGATACTCTGCCAGCGTCTTTGTCAGGTTCTCGTTCTCCTTGGTTAGGTTTGATAACCTCTCCTTGAGCAGGTTTAGCGTATTGTTGAACTGATCTATCAGCTCATTAGTGTATACTACTACTTTGAAGTCCTCAGCGGCTCCAGGGTAAGCGTTCTTTATCGGTTCCTCGAGGCCTGCGGCTAGTATCGCGTAGGGATCGTAGCCTGCCGCTACTAGTCTCACGCCAGCCGCTACGGGGGCCCCTCCTGGATAAGCCGCTGTTAGGAGAATGTATCCTGAGGTCGCATTATAGGGGTTCTCTTGGAGGTCGCTGGGGTAGATTCCTCCAGCTTCTGCGGGGCTTACATATCCTGGCAGGTTGGAGTACCCGGCGATGAATTTCAGGGTGTTGGTGTTGTTTGCCTGCTTTAAACCGAGCAGTGCTATTGCGTCTAGGCCTAGGCCTGTTGACATTAGTGTCACGTTGGTTGTCTGTATGGTTAGTGATGCCCCAGAATAGTATGATATTGCCTGCGTCCATAGGTCGGCTATGCTTTCATTGACTGGTACCACTAAGTAGTACATTGTGGGGCCTGAGGGTGCAGTGAGTACTATGTCGATGTATGGTCTGAAGGAACCCATTATTATCCTGAGGGTTAGGGTAGAGTCTCCCACAGTCCCCGTGAAGTCGGCTTCTACCAGGTCTGGGGATCTCTGTATGACTTGATAGCTTGTCCAGTTCACCTTTTGCGTTAAGCCCTCGCTGACGTAGAGGACGTCTATGGCTGGTAGGCCTTTTGGATTTACTTGGAGGGCTGGTTTCTCGTTTTTGGTCGCGTATAATACGGTGGGGGAGTTGGTCTTCTTATTAATAATTAATTCATTATAAGTTGTCTTAATTATTACAGTCTGGTTGGTCTCCGTCACATTCAGATACGGAGTTGGAATAGCTTGGCTCAGGACCGTCTGGGCCGATGATATCGGAGAGTAGATGAAGAGGCTCGCCAGCACCAGTGCTATCAGGACAACCGCAACCTTCTTCAATATCTGACACCAAAAGGGGGTTAGGCCTCTAACCGGTTTATTATTGTTTAGAATAGCCTTTTCATTAGTGCAGGTGAAACGAGCATATTGAAGAGCGGGTGCAAGAAACCATTCAAGGCGAAAGTATTCAGCGGACTAGGAGAAGGAGAGTTCTACGTGAGCATCTATAGCCGTGGCTTTAGAGTTAAGCTGGGCATAACACCCTATCCCGGGACATTGAATGCGAGGCTAATAGATGAGGATGTCGATGAATTCAATAAATGCCTCAACAGCGTTGATGGTGTTAAGATCGATCCACCACCGATCCCGAACGCAAAACTTGCACCCGTAATAGTGTATCCCGCACATCTCAACGGGTACCCTGTGTGGATAGTGAGACCCATGATAACAGTGTATAAGAGAGACGTGGTTGAGCTGATAGCTGATGTTAGACTCCGAGATCTCTTAGGGTTGAGTGATGGATCAATTATAGAAATCTACCTGAGGGATGAATAATCTAGTGTTGGCCGCGGGGAACCTCCCACTCATCCATACCCCGTAACGGGATGTTGTGGGAGAGCGGGGCCGCGGCCAGTAGATTATGAGATGTTGTGTCCGTGTCTATTAGTGTTTCTTGGGTTTTTCTCCTAGGTGTCTCATGAGTAATCTGGCTGCCACTATGAGGGAGTCCCATACTGGTGCTAGTGGAGGCGCGTATCCTATGTCTGACGCGAAGAGATCCCATACCGTGCCTCCTGTTGTTAGTAGTGATGCTATAACATTGATTCTCCATAGGACTGTCTCGCTCTTACCAACGCCTTGAGCGCCCAGTAGCTTTCCTGTGTCAGCGTCTGCTATGATCCTCAGTGTTAGAGGGGCTGCTCCTGGTATGTAGTGGGCTTTCGTCCTAGCGTTGAGCGTGGCCTCTACAACGTTGTAACCCAGCTTTTCAGCCTCAGCCTTTGAGAGTCCTGTCCTGGCTACCACCATGTCGAAGGTCTTGAATGTGCTGGTTCCAACACTGCCTGGGAATACGGCCTCTCTCCCTGCAATGTTGCTGCCGGCGACGTATCCTTGCTTGTTAGCGATTTGTGCGAAGGGTCTCCACACCATTCTACCAGTTACCAGGTCTTTGTGTTCGACAGCGTCGCCTACTGCGTATACGAAGTCGATGTTGGTCCTCATGTGCTCGTCAGTCCATATTGCACCGGTTTCCCCAATCTTCACTCCGATCTGTTTAGCTAGGTCGACGTTTGGCTCTATCCCAACTCCTACTATGAATAGGTCTCCTTCAATCTCTCCGTTATCAGTCACTATTGAGACTGTCTTTCCGTTTGTTATCTTGAACTCCTTGACCGGGGAACCTGTTACGACGTTTACCCCCTTTGATCTGAGCTCGTCTTCCACTTGCTTAGCTAGGTCTGGGTCGAGAGTCCTTGGTGCCACCTGGTCTAGTGCCTCGACTAGGGTTACCTTTAATCCTATGTTTGTCAGCGTCTCTGCGAATTCCAGGCCGACATAGCCTGCACCGACTATGACTGCCTTGGACCCTGATCTTAGCTTGAGAGCGTAGTCTCGTATCTCCTTGGCCGTGTCGAGGTGTTTAATGTAGAATACGTTTGACGCCTCGTTTATCTCAGGCCATATCTTCGGGGCCTTACTCCTGGCTCCTGTCGCGAGGAGGAGGTAGTCGAACTCTATCTTGTCCTCTCGACCCGTCTTTAGATCCTTAAAGTATACAGTCTTAGTATCTAGGTCGATGCTGGTTACTTCGGTTTCTAGTCTTAGGTCTATTCCCCTCTTCTTAGTGAATTCTTCCGGCGTGTAGTATACTAGGTCGTTCAGCCTCTTTACAATGCATCCCACATGGTATGGTATACCACATAGTGCGAAGCTTACCCAACTCGTCTTCTCGAATACCACGACGTCCATTGACTTGTTTAGTCTCTTTGCTCTTGACGCGGCGGCCATTCCAGCCGCTCCGCCACCGATTACTACTAGCCTAGTCATGGAATCACCGTTCTCTCAAGTGTAGGATGCGGATTATTGTATTTACTCAATACGTCTCTTCTACGAGCATTAATTAGCCCCGTATCCTGGCTTAATAGAACAAAAAGGGGGGTATCGTGGCGCTTGCCGCACCTGGAAGCCGATATTGGCGTAGTCCATGGAAGGATAGTTGAAGGCCTAAAGATCCCGTTCTACAAGGACGTATACTTCGAGACGGTGTTCATCCCAGGTTTCAGCGATACACACGCGCACCCCCAGGTTATTGATGCTGGACTCGACACTCAAGGGACGTTTTGGAGGAATAGCTACGAGTGGCTTGACGAGAGAAAACTCCATATCGATGAGGTCATGGTTAGGCAGGATATTGGACTCTCCACTAGGCTCGCGGAGCTCGCACTAAAGAGAGCTGTCCTCGAAGGAGTCACGATGATAGCATTTACAGGGGTTTTGGAGGCAAATCTGAAGGCAAGGTTGAGATTCCCAACCGGTCCCAGGCTAGTGCTATTGCCTACATTGATGGATAAGAAGGGTTGGAGTACCCCGCAGGACGTCTCCCGCCTGTATGAAAAATATAAAAAATATATAAGCGATAGTCTATTAAGAATAGGCGTGTTTGTCCACAGCCTAAAATGGGCTGGCCCGAAGACCTTCTACGGTGCCATAGAGCTAGCCTCTAAGGGCCGCATGCCTCTCGGACTCCATCTATCTGAGGGCGTAAGCGAGGGGGACCTGTTCAAGTCTAGGATGGCGGTAGTCGATAGACCACCAAGAATAGTGGCTGTCCACTGCATCGACGACGATCCAGGTATTCTCGGAATCAGATGTTCCTCATGCCCTGCCTCGAACATGCTGCTCTACAACCGTACTCGCGAAAGCCTCAAAGGGGTCACGAGTTTTGGCAGTGATTGGCCCCATCTCCTGGGATCGGTTCCTCGCCATCTAGGCCTTATCCTGAAGATATTCCCGGGCCGGCTCAGCGAAGTTTTAAGGAGGATTACAACTGGTGGATACCAGGATTATGGTGTGTCGCATACAGGTGATCTAGTAGCCTATGATGTCCCGCTCGATAGGGTCTTGACTGGTAAGCCTCTCCCAAAGCTGGTTATGGTTGCTGGTAGCGTTGTTGTCGAGGAGGGAGCGATCAAGGAGACTGGTGAAACGCTAAGGGTGATAGAGAAAGAGACGTTGGAGGTTTCCAAGTACGTGGGCGAGGTCTACGGAGACGGTACTCCACCCCTGGTACCGGGTCCTCAGTATGTGTGGGATATAGTAGAGGGTCTAGGGGGAGAGCCTCGAATACACCTGGCCAGGAAAACGCCTGTCTAATTCCTCTAGTATCAATGAAACCATCTCAGCTAGGCTCGCGGGATCTGAGCCCTCTACCACTATCCTCACAATGGGGCGTGATAGAGGCATCTTTTCACTTCCTGGAAAGAGAGGTGTGACTTTAACGAGCAGTTTTCCACACGCGTGGATTGACCAGGATGGGGTCTTTGAGGTTTTATCACAGCTAGTCGATAGAAGCTCGGAGAGGGCGTTTATCACGTTAGGGATTATCATAGGGTCCCTCGACTCTATATCTAAGAAGGCCTTGTAGCATTCACTCAACACTATACCCCTCGAATCACGGGGGCTAGAGTCCACCTAATATTATGCCCTAGCCCCTACACTTAGAATTATTGGAGGTTCCGTGGGATTGAGCGATAGGGACTTGGACAAGCTAAAGCAGGCACTCATGCTCACTTTGTCAGTGCCTGTGAAGCCGGGTGCAGTTCATAGGTTGCGGTTAGATGCCTTGTTTGAGGCTAGACTGTCAGAGGCAGTGGTTCTAACAAGGTATATGGAGGAGGCTTATGAAAAAGGAGTACAGCTCGCCAAGGGAAGTGTTGATACCAAGAGTTTGGGCTTGGGGAAACTGTATTCTCAAGCTGTGATAGACGCCTTCGACTTCGTGGGGAAGAGACCGCTTCCCGGACTCTTCTACTCAGGTATAATGTTATCCGTCGTAGCTGGTTACTCTAGTGAAACGGGAAAGGACGTTATCACAGAGGCCAACAAGCTAGTCAGGCTAGTACCCTACGGTAGCGACGTGGAGGATACTCTAGCTCTTATAGAGGGCTTGGAGGGTGTAGGTGCAAGCGATCACTTACTAGCCCTAGATCAGCAGGGAATAAGCAAGAGAAGTGTAAGGCTACACGCACTATCGATTGGTGATGTCGCTGAAAAGCTTTCATCAATTGATAAGGGATTTCTGTATAACCTCAGAGGATATGGCCTATTGAAGGAAACCGCCAACTCACTCCTAACATGCAGTAATCTTGTAGAGGCGATCCTTAGAGCATACTATTATCTTGGAGTCAAGATGGAGATATTCAAGAGGATTAATGAGGGAACAAGCTTAATGAGATACTTCATGGAATTGGACAGGGGAGAATACAAGAAGAGATACGATAATGATCAACTACTAGGAGCAGTTCTATTCGTGGCAGGCCTAGTGCATCTAAGAAAGAGTCTACCACTCCCATAATAGCGTTTAATTCAACTACTTCATATTGAAAAACATCCTAGAGCCGTAGGTATCATGCCTGAAGCGATTCCCCAGGCCGTGTTAATTTCTTTCAGTCAATGTAATGGTCTGATGTTAAGTGCACGATTTCATGAGATTTATTCACAGTTAA
>JAADGB010000120.1 GCA_013152575.1 Thermoproteota archaeon
CATTAACTACGCCTCCCTCGACGTTAACCTCCAATAATGGATAGTAGAGTCTTCCCTGCTCGTCGACGTAGAATTCCACGCCGCTAGCGTTGAATCCAACTCCTGGGAGTAACACGCTTGATCCCTTTACAATGAATCTTACGATTGCGGTTCCCAGCTTATACTCTAGTTGGTCCTCGTCGAACACGGCATCCGCTTTGTAGTATCTCGAGAGTATTCCCTCCAACACGTCTCCTATCAGTGTGTGTTTAACCATGATTGGGGAGAGACGTACTAGGGCTAGTTCTCCAGCGTAAACCTCTAATTCTATAGGCGCTAATGTCCAGTAGTCTTCGTCCTCCTCGATGAGTATGCGTTTCATGAAGTCCACGTAGATGTAGGGGGTCGCGGACAGTACTCTATAGATCGCGGGTATAGGGACTACGTATACGAATCTCTCGGGCGGGACCCTTGCACTTACGCATCCGTATCTGTCACATGCTTCGAGATCTCCCTCTTCTGTTCGTTTTATTGTGGCTTCGCCTAGCTGTATCTCTTCTCCTGGCCCTATGCGCCATGGTACCTCCAGCATCATGCTAGTGGAGGTCAACTTAATCCTACACCATTGGATCCTAAAGCATGCCTAGGGTAAAATACCTGACTAATCAATGAGATATATCGTATTAAATAAACTTTTATTTGGAGTTCAGGCTAGAGTCTACTCTTGATGCCATAACAATAGATCGGGATAGCCCTATCCAAGCTAACCTTGCCCTCCTCAATATCCCTCAATACCATAGCACTATCCCGGAGGCATGGGTCACCATAGCCCCCTCCACCAGGAGTATTAATGTACACTATATCGCCAGCAGTAAGAACAATGCTATTCTTACAACCAAGCCCTATCACCTCACCTGATTTTCTGACAACGTAATGGCTGGCGGGTGCTGCTTCTCTACCACCCATTAATCCCCAGGGTCTATGTCTACACCTTTCCGCGACAATTGTTAGCGTAGCTTCTCCCTCCATCAACATGAACGCTCTAGTGACTCCTAGCCCTCCCCTGTACTTGCCGGGTCCCTCACTGTCTGGTCTAAGCTCGTACTTTACGAAGAGTATGGGGTACTCTGCTTCAAGCCTCTCGATAGGGGTGTTCAGAGTATTCGTCATGTTTGTATGGATGCCGTCAACGCCGTCCAACCCGGGCCTGCCACCCTGACCGCAAGCTATCGTCTCATAGAACGCCCACCTTCTGCCATTACTGTATCCGCCTATCATGACGTTAGTCATACTACCACAGCTGGCGGCAGGTACCCTCTCGGGGAGGGCCCTAGCTAACGCCCTAAACACTACATCTACGATCCTCTGACTAGTCTCCGTATTCCCCCCGCTAACAGGGGCTCCGCGATGCGGGTTTACTAGGCTCCCGGGAGGAGCATAGATTTCGACGGCTCGGAAGAATCCGTGGTTGACTGGGAGATCCGGGTCTATGACTGCTTTCAACGCATAGATCGTCGCCGCTACAGTTACGCCGTAAACAGCATTAACAGGCTCATCGACCTGCGGGCTTGTACCAATATAATCGACCTTGATGTGGTCGCTGGCGATCTTCAACGTGACTCTTATTACAGCATCCCGGGAGTCGAGTTCTATGTAGTCCTTAGCACTCCAACGACCCGTGATCTTCAAACCACTAATCCTAGCCCTAGTATACCGCTCCGTATAGTCGAGGATTTCACCCCAAGCCTCTAGGAGCGTCTCGGGACCATACCTCTCGGCTAGCTCGATTATCCTGCGTTCTCCGACGTTCAATGAAGCTATCTGAGCCTTCAAGTCGCCTTCGAAGTATTCGGGCGTCCTGACATTAGACTTGACTAGCTCTATAATGTCCCTTTGAAGCATTCCACGCTCTACTACCTTTACGGGTGGAATTACGATACCCTCTTGCAGTAGCTCCCTTGCTCCTCCACCAATACTGCCAGGCGTCATGCCCCCGACATCAACGTGGTGAGCCTTGTTAGCGACTAATGCAACTAGCTCATCGTTATAATAGACCGGCTTAATCAACATAATGTCGTTCAAATGCGTCCCAGCGATGAAGGGATCGTTTACCATAACAATATCTCCAGGCTCCAAGTAAATAGAGTTCTCCTCGAGGTACCTTAACGCGTTCTCAACGCCGACAGCCATGCTACCAATATGAACGGGAATATGCTCAGCCTGCGCTACTAGCTCTCCCCTAGGAGTGTATATAGCACATGTATGATCGAGCCTATCCTTTATGTTGGGACTATAAGCTGTATTCCTTAACACTATACCCATTTCCTCGCTCGCATATATCGCCGCGTTCTTTATTACTTCAACAGTGAGCTTGTCCAACACAGATCACCTCTCGATTATAATGTTGCCAAACTCGTCAACCCTGCCAGTGTAGCCTGGAGGTAGGACTACAGTTGTGTCTCTAGCCTCAATAACTGCGGGACCCTCCACCTTCGCATGGGTCCCCAACCTCTCACGAGAGTAAACTGTAGCCTTATACCAGCCATTGCGGTAGAAAACGTCCCTCTCGCCAATGACAGCATCCCCCTCTTCTGGAGAAGCTCGGAGTACGGGCTTGCTGGTTAAACCGTAAGCCTCTAACCTGATAACAACAACCTCAAT
Organism: Thermoproteota archaeon; assembly: GCA_013152575.1. GTDB lineage: Archaea > Thermoproteota > Thermoprotei_A > Sulfolobales > Acidilobaceae > Thermodiscus. The sequence goes on from JAADGB010000120.1 coordinate 2,641, forward strand.
CCTCTCCTTGGGATTCGAGAACCCATACCTGGCCATGTGTAGCTCATGGAATTCTTCAATTAGCTTCTCAAGGCTGTCACGGTAGGGTAGCCTCAGAGTATAGGCCTGGCCCCAGTATTTTGCCTCAACATACCGGATAAACCTCCTCTTATCTTCGGGGACCCCCTCTGAGTCCAAGAGCTTACTTGCCTTCTCCTCTAGACTCTGATAGAGGGCTTCAAGCTCCTCTTCGCTAATCTGGTCTACTGGCCTGACGACCGCTGTGTGGAAGCTGTGCTTGTAGTCAGCTACCAATAGTCCTAGGGCGCTGAATACGCCAGCGTATGGTGGAATTATTATTCTAGAGACGTTTATCTCCTCAGCGATCTCTACTGCGTGTAGGGGTCCCGCTCCTCCGAAGGCGAAAAGCGTGAATGTCCTGGGATCATGTCCCCTCTCGATGCTGACTAGCCTTAGGGCCCTCGCCATTATAGTGTTTGCCAACCCGATTATCGTCCAGGCAGCCTCGACGACATCGATCCCGAGGGGTCTAGCTATCTTCTCTCTAATTGCTTCCTCGGCTAGGTTAACGTTAAGCTTCATCCCACCAGCGATCACTTCTGGGAGCCTGCCTAGTAGGAGGTTTGCATCCGTAACTGTAGGCTCAGTCCCGCCCCTACCATAGCAGACAGGTCCGGGATCCGCGCCTGCGCTTATCGGTCCAACCCTTAACCCTCCTCCAGGATCGACCCAGGCGATAGTACCTCCTCCAGCACTAACCTCCGCGAGGTCGATGTGAGGGAACCTAACGGGGTACCCGCTGCCCCTGACTAGACGTCCCATATGGACAGTGCCTCCCACCTCGTAGACGTCAACAACCTCCGGCTCACCGTCTACTATGCTAGACGCTTTAGCAGTTGTACCACCCATATCAAACCCAAGAGCATTACTAACGCCGAGGAGCTTGGACAGGTATGCTACAGCCACAGCTCCAGCACTTGGCCCGCTCTCTATGAAGGCAGCGGGCTTATCCAACGCCTCCCGTATCCCTGCGACACCACCACTACTCTGCATAACAAGTATACTACCCTTGAAGCCGAGCGATTCTAGCTCCTGTTCCAGTTCGTGAAGGTATCTCGATAAGACTGGTTTAAGCAAACCATTAACGACAGTCGTACTAGTCCTCTCATACTCCATCGGCTGGGGATCGACTTCATGGCTCAAGACAACAATCGATCCCGGACACGCCTCCTCAATCACCTTCTTCGCTAAAGCCTCGTGTGCAGGATTGATGTAACTATGCAGGAATGATACTATGAAGACTCTAACACCCTTACCGCACCACTTCAAAACCTCAATCCTTAATGCATCCGTATCGAGAGGCTCTAATTCACGTCCCCTACCATCGATTCTACCCCTTATCCCTACCCTCCGCTGTCTTGGAATCAACGGTTCTGGACGCTTGTAGAAGACATTGTATAGGCTAGGCCTATTCTGTCTACCAATCTCCAATATGTCCCGGAATCCATCGTTTGTAAATAGAACCGCCTTAGGCGGCTCTATCCCCATCTGACCCAGGAACATGTTCGTTCCAATCGTAGTTGCGTGCACAAGCACTCCTATCCTGGAGGGGTCCCCTACGGCTTTAGTTAATCCATTCAAGATTCCACGGACAGGCCTCTTTGGCGTCGTTGAAACCTTGTATATATCGATGTTTTTCCTGTCCTCGTCGAATACCACGATATCAGTAAAAGTACCTCCTACATCAACTCCGACTCGGATCAATTACTAGCACCACTCAGGGTGGACCAGTGTTAATACTCTATGAGGACCAATAGTCTATCCTACATGATATAGGTAACTATACGGTTTTCAAGGGTATCCCGAGTAAGAGAATTATAACGTTGGTTAACGCAACTAGGACTACACAGAATTACTTCGAGTGTTAATGCGTGGTGCATTAAAATTGGCCTCATATAATGTCAGGGCTCTTGGAATCTACAATGAGCACTTGGACTATATCGGCGATACAATCCTCGTAGAGGATGGCGTGATTAAGAGGATTGGTTCAGCAAATTATGCCAGCGACGTATACGTTGATGGATATGTAGTCCCCGCGTTTGTTGATGCCCACCTGCATGTTACATGGTTAGGTCTGGCGCTCAATGGCGTTGACCTGTCCAGTGTACGTAGCCCAGAGGAGCTTGCTAGGAAGCTCTCCCTCGCCCCTGCCGGGATAGCTTATGGTCGTGGCTGGGATCAAGAGCGCTTTGAGGAGAGAGGGACCCTGCCAACACGTAAGTTGCTTGACAGGTATATCCCGGATAAGCCAGCAATAGCTGTCAGAGTTTGCGGACACCTGGCAGTCTTGAACACTATGGCGTTAGAGTTAACCAGGATCCACGAGTTATTCCCAGACCTCGTTGATAAAGAGACCGGGATAGTGAAGGAGGACGCCGTCTACAGGGCCGTGGAAAGCATACTAGGAAAAATAGACGTGACCAAGATCGTCAAGGACGCAGTAATGGAGATCAAGAGGCATGGGGTAGCTGGAGTATCGAGCATGTCATGCCCGGTGAGCGAGGCACAAGCACTATCCAGACTAGATAGTATAGGGGAGTTGGTTATACGAGTAGCCTGCTATCCGAGGAAACAACATCTAGCCAAAGCCTTCGAGGCCTTAGGAGATGCCAGAAACGCTGCGGTTGTTGGTGTCAAGGATTTTGCAGATGGGAGCCTTGGCGCTAGAACAGCCTACCTCTCAGAAGAATACAACGATGAACCCGGAAACCGGGGACTCCCACTCTTGACCAAGAAGGATATAATGAGGCTCGCAGACGGCGTTATAGACAGGGGCTTCAGGCTAGCTATACACGCCATAGGCGATGCAGCGTTATCCGAAGTGATAGAGGCCTACCAGGAGATTGGTATAGGAGGAAATGGTAGGATCGAACACGCCAGCGTAGCTCCACCCAGCCTCATAAGGGAGCTTGCTGGTCTGGGCTCACATGTAGTTGTACAGCCGCACTTTAGAGTATCGGATTGGTGGATAGAGGATAGGCTAGGAAAAGAGAGGGCCAGATGGGCGTATCCATTCAAGACAATGGTTGATGCCGGCGTGAGAATAGCGTTTTCAACAGACTCTCCAGTTGAAACCATAAACCCAATCGAGACGATCATGGCGGCGGAATCAAGGTGTAGCCAGCCCACATGCAGGGCCGAGGAGGCCCTAACCCTGAGAGAATCAATATACTACTACACAAGAGCCAGCGCTCTAGCCTCAGGGGGACCCGTAGCGGAACTAGGAACAATACAGCCAGGAAAACCAGCCATGCTGATATGGTTTGACGAGGATCCAAGGACTGCCAGGAAGCTAGGAGAGCCTAAATGGGTGAAGATTGTCCCGCACCTACCTGATTGAGAGCCGATCTCCAAGCTCTAAACTTTATATATAGATAGAGAGTAATAGGTATGGACAGGTGAACCAAGATCGTCCGCGGAGAATAACTGGATAAAGGATATGTTCGTGGATAAGGCCCACCTATTCCTCCTAGTCCTCAAGCACATGTACGAGAGCGGCGTCAAAGACGCGGAGAACCTCGATAGACTACTAGAGAAGCACGGAGTACGGAAAGGGGCAGATATACTAGAGTTGGGATGCGGGATCGGGAGAGTCGCTATACCACTAGCAAAGAAGGGATACAAGGTAACATGCCTCGACATATCAGACACGTACATTAATGAAGCCAAGAGTCGGGCGCAAAGTGAAGGCGTAGAAGAGACGCTTAATGCTATAGTAGCGGATGCGTGGAGGATAGACGAGATCTTCCCGGAGAACAGGTTCGACGCAGTATACATGATATGGACTACGCTCATAGGATACCACAAGGAGAAGGAGAAGGACCTCGAACTCCTCAAGAAAATCCACCGTATAACGAAGCCTAACGGCCTACTAGCCATTCTCAGAACTGTAAACAGAGACCTCGTATTGGCTAGAAGAGTCTGCGAGAGGGGAGATATACCGGTTATCTCGGAATGGGAAGACATAGTAGTAATAGAGCGGCCGGAGTTCGACGGAGTAAACTCTCTGCTGAAGAATAAGTGGGAATACTACAAGCGTGAGGGCAGAGATCTCAAATTCATAGGAGAACATGAGTTCACTCTCCGAATATACTCAATCAACGAGCTGATAGACCTCGCAGTGGAGGCGGGCTGGAGGCTGGAGGCAGCTTACCATGACCTAGTTGAGTTCAAAGAATACATTCCTGGAAGGAGCGGCATCAATATCGTGCTGAGAAAACCAGCATAGTAGAGCGTATTCATTATTCATTTTATCCTAGACTGATATAATGTAGGGAACGGCGTAGCACGAGTATTATGTCTGCATTCTCTAGAGGGGTGGCGTGAGTGGAGTGTGAGTTAAGTCTACAAGGTCTTAAAGCGGCAGTTACTGCCTCTACCAAGGGTATTGGAAACGGTATCGCCCGGGTACTCTTAGAGTGCGGGGCAAAGGTAGTCATCAATGGTAGAACGGAGGAGGGTGTAAAAGAGGCTCTCGGCAAGCTCTCCAAGTACGGTGATAGAGTCCACGGTGTGGCTGCTGACTTATCCAACGAGGGTGAGGCTGAGCGGTTCGTTAAGGAATCCGTAGACTTCCTAGGCGGGCTAGACGCGCTGGTATATGTGCCGCCTCCCGTCCCCGGCGGGAGATTCATGGCTCTTGGAATGAGGTTGTGGAGGCTGAGCTACAGGCTCCTTATCGAGGCGGCTATCGAGGCTGTTTCAGCAGCTTATAGCCACCTTATAGACTCCAATAATGCTTCCATCACGTTTATCACGAGTATCGCGGCCTGGGAGCCCCTGCCAGAGATCGCTACGAGTAGTGTGCTAAGACCGGGTCTCCACGCCATGACTATACTGCTCGCGAGGGAGCTGGGACCCGATGGTATAAGGGTGAATGCCGTTATTCCAGGCTATATCGAGACCGATAGGCTGGTATCGGTTGCTGGTATGAGGGCTAAGGAGAAGGGAACAAGCGTGGATGAGGAGTTAAGAAAAATGGCGATGAGGGTCCCTCTCGGGAGGCTCGGCGACCCAACCGATATCGGCTGGCTCGTCGCCTTCCTAGCCTCCCCGAGGGCCACATACATTACCGGGGCACTGATACCGGTCAGCGGAGGCTTACACTCTTCAGTACACTAATCGCCTTCAGGGACCCAGTAGAGTATATCGGTGATGGCCCCAGTCCTCTCCTCTTCTTTCTTGAATACCGGCTTCACCCTCATACCCGGGAATACCATCTCTGGATCGGCCTTTATCACACCCAGGTATCCGCCGACAGCGCCAGGTACTGTGATTAAGCCAAGTACCTGCGGCTCTTCAAGGCTCCTACCATAGAAGTCCTCGTATATCACTGTGACTAGTGCGGCTAGGAAGGGTCCCTCAACCTCGACAACCGTGCCTTCACTCATCTCCTCGTCGGGGCAGAAGGTCTTCGGCGGTAGGAATAACTGGTCTCCGCATAGCATTCCGGGGACCTTACCCTTCTTCAGCAGCTCGGCCGCCTCCTTGCCATGGATTCCTGGAGGGTAGAGGTAGTAGTCCGCCTCCTGCTTACCGGGGTAGTGTATTATGTCTCCAGGCAAAGCCCTCTTATCCCAGCTCACCACTACTCACCCCTCTACAGGCTCAAAACACTCTATATCGGTAACACTACCGGTACGCTCCTCAGCCGGCTTCCACCGCGGCTTAACCCTCATTCCAATGGCGGAACCGTCCATAACCTGCTCAGGCGTTACACCGCATATCTTGTGGAATAGTCCTGCGAACTCGTATTGATCCTCCTTGTAGCCAGGCGCGTCTAACCTTATCACGCCGACGATCTCCGGTTCCTCCAGCCTGCTCCTATCGGTTGCTATGTAGCTCACAACTGCTGTATGTATTGTTCCAGTTCCTGGGAGCTCTACCCACTCCGAGGTCGGCGTGTGACAGTACTCGCAGTATGCTCTGGGCGGCACGTAGACTCGCCCGCAGGATGGACACATTACTCCGAGTATCTTGCCCTCCTTCAGGCCGTGTAGGAATCGTGACTGTGCCTGCCCTGCTGAGAACAGGTATCTGGCCACGGGCTTGTACTTGATTAAGCCTGGGAGCTTCATATACTCGTCTCTCTTAAGATAGGTGCCTGGCAGGGGTGTCTTCGGCTTTCCACTCTCTCCACTCATCACACTCCACCTCCCTTAATTTCCTAAAACAATCACTGTGCCAGCTTGCATCAAGTCGCCCCATGCCTGGGCGACTCCCTTGTGGACGGGCTTCTTCACCTGCCTCTTGCCAGCCTCATAGCGTAGTTGCCAGAATAGCTCTGCTACCTTCATCAGTCCAGCAGCGGCGATCGGGTTTCCTACCCCTAGCAGTCCACCGCTCGGGCTCGTCGGTAATTCTCCGTCCCTGTCGAAGTATCCCTCCTTGAGGAGCTTCCACGCCTGGCATCTCGGCGCTAATTGTAGTCCCTCTATGTGGTGTAGCTCCTTGTAGTCGAATGGATCGTATGGCTCGGCTACGTCTATCTCCTTCCATGGCCTCTCGATACCCGCCATCCTATACGCCATTCTCGCAGCATACTCGACGTATCTCGGGTAGCCTAGCTCCCTATTGTACCAGTGCGTGTTGTCTAGTGTGAAGCCTACTCCCTCAATCCATACTGGCGAGTCGGTTATTCTCCGGGCAACCTTTTCCCTCGCTATTATCAGTGCGACGGCTCCATCGCTAACTGGGCTAATGTCTAGCCTGTTGACAGGCCATACAAGTAGCTCGCTGTTGAGTACATCGTCTACTGTAATGTTCGCAGCGGCCTGGGCGGCGGGGTGGTCGAGCGCATTCCTCTTATTCTTCACGCTTACGAGAGCGATATCCTCCTTCTTAGCGCCGCACTTGTGCATGTACCTCCTCATCTCCATGGCGAAGATCCATATGAGGTTGGGGCCGAGTGGCCTCTCTAGTATGGGGTCCCATATGTAGGCGAAGACGTATTGTGGGTGTGGCATCGCGTGGCTCATCTTCTCCTCCGCGACCGCTAGAACCGTATTGCAGTGGCCGCTGGCCGCATGCCACCATGCAGAGATCGGGACCATAACACCGGTTCCACCACCGATGTATATCCTGTCGACCGGCTTGCCGAATCCTCCCGCGCCGTCAGCCAGGTACTCGCCATTCATATGGATACCGTCGAAGGCGTCTGGAGCGGTACCAATCACTACACAATCAATATCGCGTAGAGTCAGCCCAGCACTGTCCAGAGCCTGTTTAACCGCTTCCCACGCAAGCTCTCTTGGAGTCTCAAGGAACCTCCTCCTAAAGAGGGTCATCCCGGCTCCAACTATTCCAACCCTATCCTTAACGTGAAGGTTCGCCCTCACGATCCATCACCTCCTAGAACCCCATCTCGGGGCCAGACAACACTGCTACCATTGAAGTGGTTGTCGGCGGTCCTCTCCATGAAGCCACGATCGCCCTCTCCACACCGTCTAGCTGATGGCCTCCGGCCTCACCCCTCAGCTGGAGAACGGCTTCTAGAAGCCTTACCAGCCCGGTCGCCTCCAGCGCTACACCCATGGCGAGGGACCCTCCACTCGGGTTGACGGGATAGTAGCCGTCTAGCTCATACTCACCCCTCTCGTAGAGCTTATGGGCCTGGTCTTCTGGGGCCAATCCAAGCTCCTCCAACGCTATTAGCTGGTAGTGGCTTGCTCTATCCTCCACTTCCGCGAAGTCGGTTGATGATAGGGGGTCCCCTATACCCGCCTGTGCATAGGCTGTCATGGCGGCTACCCTCATGCTAGGCATACGTCCCCAGGAGTGCCATTCGAGGGTCCCTGTACCAGTCTCAGTGGCGTATCCTATACCGTCGATGAATACTGGCTTGTCCGAGAGCTTTTTCGCCACACTCTCCCTAGCGACGACTAGTACTATGGCGGCGTCCACATAGCCGGCTATATCATACCTCGTCAATGGATCCATTATCGTCTCGGCCTCTAGGACTTCGTCAACGCTTATCTTGGCTGCATAGCTTGCCCTCGGGTTACGCAGTCCCCTAGCCCTGTTCTCCGCAGCGACTAGTGCTAGGTGTGATGGGTCCGCCCCAGTCCTCATCATATAGGCTTGAGCGTCGAAAGCCATCATGAACAGTGGATGAGCTGGCTTCACGGGCCTATGGTGTATCGGGTCTAGTGCGAACTCGTATATCTCGCCTAGAGACGCTATGTCGCTCGGCTTACCGTGGGCCTCGACGACTACAATGTCGAAGAAGCCTGTTTGAACGAGCATTACGGCGTTAGCAAGGGCTTGGAGGCCGTCTCCTGCCACCGTCACAGTTGGCCTTAGAACACCTCCCAGTGGCTCGGGAGCGAACTCGTCCGCTATCGCTATACCCTCCCAGAAGTCCTCCTGCGCACTTAGGAAGGCGTCTACATCCTGCCTCGGATCTATGCCTGCATCCTCGTATGCTCTGGTCGCCGCCTCGAAGACCATTTCACGGAAGGAGACCTCGGGGGTGGTTGGTCTTAGGCCATACCACCCTACGCCAATAATAGCGGCTCTCTCCACTTTGGACTCCTCACTACATCTATACATGGATGAATTTAGATTTAACACTTAGGATAAAGGCTAGTAAATACGTGGGGTGCAAATAGTGGGATACATCTGGACTCCTCCCCGTGACCTGGTAGCTCAAGCTAATGTTACAAGCTTCATGGAGAAGCACGGTTTCAAGAAGTACAATGAGCTCGTAGAGAGGTCTCGCAGGGATATCAAATGGTTCTGGGGCAACCTACCCGATTGGATAGGGGTTGAGTGGTTCAAGGAGCCGAGGGAGGTAGTAGACCTATCTAAGGGACCCGAATGGGCCAAATGGTATATTGGGGGAAGGCTGAACGCCGCCTACAATGTAGTCGATGTCCCAGCCAAGAAGTATGGTCCTAGCAAGGAGGCCTTCACGTGGGTAGGCGAGGATGGGACGGTTAGGAGAGTCACATACGGCGAGTTAAGGGATACAGTGTGGCGCTTCGCCCATTACCTAAGAGAGATAGGTGTGGGTAAAGGCGATGTTGTAGCAATCTACGCGCCAATGCTACCCGAATCAATCGCCGCTATGCTCGCAGCTATAGAGATAGGGGCCATCGCCAGCCCAATATTCTCAGGATTCGCGCCACCAGCGGTCGCCACACGACTAAAGGATTCCGAGGCTAAGGTGATGGTGACGGTCGACGGCTACCTTAGGAAGGGTAGGCGCATCATATTGAAGAGGAACGCCGATGAAGCTGTGAAGATTGCTGGATACCCGGAGAAAGTGGTGGTGATAGAGAGGCTTGGAGTAGACGTTGAATGGGATGACGAGAGAGACGTCAAATGGAGCGAAGCAATAGCTGGAAAGAAGCCCACACCAGAACCCGTAGAAACAGAGGCCGAGGACCCCGCACTACTCCTCTACACGAGCGGGACAACGGGTAAGCCAAAGGGAGCAGTAATAAGCCATGCAGGAACCCTACTCCAGCCATCGAAGGAGCACTACTTCAACCTAGACATGAAGCCAGGGAGCAATGACAGGCTATGGTGGATAACAGACATAGGATGGATGATGGGTCCCTGGCAAGTCTTCGGCTCCCAATTCCACGGTACAAGCCACCTGATAGTTGAGGGTGGAATAGACTATCCCACACGAGACAGGGTATGGAAGCTTATAGAGGAGTACAAGGTGACACACTTCGGATTCGCAGCCACAGTAGCGAGGATCCTAAGAAGCTATGGGCTCGAAGAGGTAGAGAAACACGACCTATCAAGCCTAAGAGCATTCGGCAACACGGGAGAGCCAATCGATCCTGGAACATGGCTCTGGATCGTCAAAGATGTTGGAGAAGAACAGAGGCCAATGATAAACCTCTCCGGAGGAACAGAACTCTTCGGATGCTTCGTACTACCAAGCCCCGTCGTAGAGCTCAAGCCCTCCACCCTATGGGGACCCGGACTAGGAATGGACGTCGACGTAGTAGACGATAATGGACACCCAGTAAGAGGGTCCCCAGGCTACCTGGTAGCGAGGAAGCCAGCACCGAGCATGACGCGGGGCCTGTGGAGGGACCCCGAGAGGTACATTGAAACCTACTGGTCGCGATTCCCAGGCATGTGGTATCACGGTGACCTAGCACTCATCGACGATGATGGCTACTGGTTCATTCTTGGCCGGGCAGACGATGTGATAAAGGTCGCAGGCAAAAGGATAGGTCCAGCAGAGATAGAGGCTGTGCTAAACAAGCATGCGAAGGTGAAGGAATCAGCGTGTATTGGAGTACAAGACCCCGTCAAGGGAGAGGCAATTGTATGCCTAGTAACCCCCAAGCCAGGCATAGAGCTAGCCGAGGAGGAACTTGAGGAGATGGCCGAAACGGTTGCGAGAGAGCTAGGTAAGCCGTTCAAGCCATCAAAGATTATCCCCGTAGAGGACCTACCAAGAACTAGGAGCGGCAAGATAATGAGGAGGATAATCAGGGCAATGGCTAGGGGACACGAGGTCCAAGCAACGCCAGTAATGGAGAACCCGGAGAGTA
>JAADGB010000121.1:0-1078 GCA_013152575.1 Thermoproteota archaeon
GAGGTACCTGAGAATGTGAATCCTGGTGCGGTACAAAAGAGTCTAGAGGGCAGGAAGTCAGTAAGTCCTGGGTTACAGAGTGAGATACCACTGGAGCTTCCGCGTCGTGGAAAGGGGGTCAAAAAGATACAAAAAGGGGTAAAGATACTGGTAAAGAGGTTTGAGTTTAAAGGTAACAAGGTTCTAAGTGACAAGTATCTTGACAGAGTTGTAGCTGGTTATACTGGAAAGGAGTTGAGCTTCAGCGACTTAGAGGAAGTGTGCCGCAAGATAGAGACAGCCTATCGTGAGAAAGGGTATTTTCTGGCCCAGGCTATCATTCCGCCCCAGGAAGTGAAAGGTGGAGTAGTGGTCATAAAGATTCTGGAAGGTCGTCTGGGCAAGGTAGAAGTAGAAGGAGAGAGGCACTACAAAGAGAGATTCATCAAAGGGCACTTCAAACCCACGGAAAAAGGGGTGATCAACTACCATCGCCTACTCAAGACTCTACTATTGCTCAACGAGTATCCCGACTTAAAAGTGCACGCCACCCTAAAAAGGGGAGAGGTCCCTGGCACCACGGACATACTCCTAAAAGTGGAGGATAGGTGGCCGGTCCACTTTTACCTGGACTACAACGACTTTGGGACGAGGTACGTGTCGAGGCACCGCTTTGGGAGCACCCTGGAGTGCTCCAACGTACTATTGCAGGGAGACACCTTCAAGTTCAGGGGGGTAGTGGGGAGTCCCATCAAACAACTCCAATTCGTCAAATTCGAATACACCTTTCCCCTGGGCACCAGCGACACCAAACTAGGCCTTCACTACACCTACCTGACCTACAAAGTTGGGAGAGAGTTTCGGGTATTAGACCTGCGCGGCAAATCCAAGATCTTCACAGTGGACCTCGTACACCCTGTAGTAAGGACGCGCAGGAGCAGCTTGGACGTTGGAGTGGCCTTTGACTACAAACAGATAAGAGACTACCTGCTGGGCCAAGTTACCAGTGACGACGAATTAAGGATAGTAAGGGCGCTGGCGAGATACAGTCATCTGGACGGGCTCAGGGGGCGCAACCAGATATACCTGGAATGGTCCT
>JAADGB010000121.1:1162-3342 GCA_013152575.1 Thermoproteota archaeon
ACTCCAGAGGGTACAATGGCTACCCTTTGGTACCTACCTGGTACTAAGAGGTGGAGGACAACTCTCCTGGAACGACCTGCCCGTATCGGAACAATACAGCATAGGAGGAGCGGACTCAGTGAGGGGATTCGAAAGCTCAGCCTACCTTGGAGACAGCGGATACAGTGGTAGCATAGAATGGTACGTACCGCCGCCGATCATAGGCAACTGGAAATACCCCTTTCTCAAAGGAGAAAAAATAAAACAAGCCATAAAACTAGTAGGCTTTTTCGACTACGGGCGAGTATTCCTGAGGGATCCCCAACCTGGAGAATACAAGAACGTAGGCATAGCGGGGGTAGGATGCGGATTAAGGATGAAACTACCCCTGGGCTTTGAATGCCGGGTAGACGTAGGCTTTCCCGTTGGAGGTGTGAGGCCCAAAAAAGGCTCTGCCAACGGGGAGAGATACAGGATCTACCTACAAGTGAGCAAAAAAGTCTTCTAAGACACAGAAAGGAGAAAGAGAGATGCTAAGGAAAGGAGCCATCAAAGGCAAAAAAAAGAGAGCGATAGAAATAATAGCACTACTCCTTGCCTGGCTCCTCCTACTTCCTCTGGACCTAGCGTACGCTCTACCGAGGGGAGAAAAAGTAGTCTCAGGAGAAGCGAGCTTCACCAAACCCAACGCCAAGACGCTCAAGATCAAGACCTCGGACAAAGTCATAATCAACTACAAAAGCTTCGACATAGGTCGGGACGAGACAGTAAAATTCATCCAGCCCAGCAGCAAATCCATAGCCCTCAACCGCGTAGTAGGAGAAGACCCCAGCGAGATACTAGGGAGGCTACTGGCCAACGGGCGCATATTTCTCATCAACCCCAACGGGATACTCTTTGGCAAAAAAGCGAAGATAGACACTGGTAGCTTTCTAGCCTCCACCCTGGACATAAGCGACGAAGACTTTCTCAGGGGTCACTACGTATTCGAACAAAAAGAAGGCTACGCCCCTGGCTACATAATCAACCGTGGAGTCATCAAAGCTGCCCCTGGAGGTTTTGTAGTTCTGGCATCGCCCCTTGTAGCCAACGACGGCAAAATAAAAGTAAAAGCGGGCAAAGTAATACTGGCTGGAGTAAAAGGGTACACCCTGGACCTGGAAGGAGATGGACTCATCAACTTCTTCATACCCAGTGACGAGCCCTTGGAAGGTGACATAGAACTCAAAGTCAAAAAACTCCCCCGGATCATCAAAGAACTCATCAACACAGAAGGAATACAAGAGGCCATCCAGATCAAAAAAGAAGGCAAAAAGATACTCCTGGTGGGAGGAGCTGGGACCAGCTATCAGGAAGGGAAGATAGACACCAGCGGGGAACAAAAAGGGGGAGAGGTACTCCTGCAATCCAGTAATCGCACTGTAGTGGGTGAAAAGAGCAGAACGATAGCCAGTGCCCAGGGAGCGGGGGGAGAAGGAGGGGAGATAAAGATACTATCGGAAGGAGACACCTATGTAAGGGGAGGTTTCATAGAAGCCAGGGGAGGAGAAGGGGGCCGTGGAGGATTTGTAGAGATAAGCGCTGAGAGGGACGTAAACCTTGGGGGTTCTGAAATAGACACAGGAGCAGAAGGAGGGGAAGGGGGCAGATTTCTCCTGGATCCCGATAACGTGACCTTGGACAAAGACACCTACTACCACGGGGGAGATGCGGACATCTGGGCGGAGGAGAGCATCACGGTGAAGGAAGGGGTGACGCTGTCCACGAGACAGATAAAAGGAGCGGACACTCGAGAGAACCACCTGACGAAGAAATCCGTAGGTGACTCTGGCTCGTTGACTCTGGAGGCGCCCAAGATCACCCTGGAGAAGAATGCGACACTGCTCACCTTTGCCAATAACGGATACAAAAGCGGAAAGATTACCCTGAAGGCAGTAGACACCGAGTATCCCATTGGCGATGTCAAAGTGAGTCACGCCAAGGCCACGATAAATATCGAAGGAGCCTATCTCAAAGGAGGCGACATAGATATACAGGCCGAAGCCGGGGCTGAGATGCTCTTTGACGATAACAGCAATCCCTCGGACTTCAAGCTAGACTTTCTCTTTGACGAACCTGTGACGCCAGGCGCGCTCAGTATAGCCAAAGCCGATGCCACTATTAACATCAAGTCGGGTAGCTACATAGAAGGGGATAATGTG
>JAADGB010000122.1:0-2220 GCA_013152575.1 Thermoproteota archaeon
CTCTCTCAACGACTGGTATTCCGAGGAGCCTCTTCTTTATGTATCTCTTGAATCCCTCGTCTATTACTGATGACTGGCTTACCGGGGCAAGCTTAATCTTGACTGCGGGTTGTACCTCGGCTTTCCTCACGATAACCTTATCTCCCACGTTTACGCCTGCACTCTTCCTGAGGATTCCATCCATTCTTATGATGTTTCTACCATTATCTTCCGGTAGCCCGGGCCATACTATTGCCACTGTCTTCTTCTTCCCTTCTATTTCGACGATATCGCCTGGTCTGAGGCCGAGTTCCCTCATTGTCTGGATATCTATTCTTACCCTCTTTCTACCAGTGTCTCTGTTCCTAGCTTCTTCGACTCTTAGGACTACTTCCTTCTTGAATTCTTCGTTGGGTGTTTCAGTCAATTTGTAGGTTCACCCCACATAGCACTTTCCATAGGAGGTGGTTCCAACAAGAGGCTATAAAGGAAGATTCAATAAATAAGGATATGTGTGGATTAAAGCCTGTGGACTGCCTCCACTTCTACCTCTTCTACTATGTCGATTCCCTTGATGATTTCTTCTAGCTTCTCGGTTCCTCCCTCGGTCTCTTCGGGTATCGAGATGATTATCTTGAGTGCTTTGAGGCCGAAAGCTATCGGCTCCTCGCCGCTACCCATTATCTTATAGTCTTCTGGCAGAGTCTCCTTGATCTTCTCAAGTAGCTGGTCGGGTGTGACTTCGACCGCGTTTGGAAGGACCTTCATTATCACTGCAACCCTAGCCATCTCTTATCCCTCCTTATGGCCCTGTGAATCCGCAGTTTGGACAGGTATAAGTTGCTCCCTGTGATCTGCACCTGGCGCATCTCCTAATCACTGCAATTCCACAGTTGGGGCATACGAATACTGTTGCTCGCTCGTTTGGATGGATGATCCTACCACAGCTAGTACATACTGGAGGCGTTACTGGATCGTAGACGTCTATCTTCCTCGCTGGTACAGTTGACACTACTATCTGCACCCCCGCATGCTGGAGTCACTCGAAGGGTATTATAATGTATCCCGGCCTACGTTTATGAAATAGCTCCTTGCTCTATCGGCCAAGCCACCTATTATCACATGGTCGAATATGGATCCCTTCGACTCACGCAGTCTTAGAGATTCAACGATCCACTCATACCTCCCGCCTATGTAGCCGCTGGCTAGTAGGGCTGCTCCCGTGGCTCCCTCTTTTGTCAGTTTTCCAAACCTTGGTACCCGTCTGATCTCCACGTCTAGCCCATAGAGTTCGAATTTGCCTGCTATCTTCTCTATTATGTAGTCAGATATTGGTTTTTGGCGGAATAATCTTCCGCTAACATATAATGCTATTGGTCTCGTGTTGAAGGAGGGTAATAGTCTGAACACGTTCTTGACTACTGACTCGGCGAGCAACTCTAGAGCCAACTTACTGTTTTCATCCCCCTTGGCGATCTTGGCGGCAAAGCTTTCTACATCTAGCTCTCCGGCAAGGAAGCCGGCTCCTCCCTCGAACAGTCTTTTCCTGGAGAATCTGCCTTCCAGTGATGCGAGAGTGTATGCGACCTCAGCGTCGAAGGCTCCTGCTCCAAGGAATCCGTGTTCGCCCAGGGTCCCTCCAATTCCGTCTATTATCGTGCCTGATTCGACAGCTATCGATGCAGTGTAGGCTTTTCCAGCCTCCACTACTATGAAGTTGGCGTTGCTCAGTTCTTCCCCTCTGACTTCCACAGCGTCGTAGAGGGCGGCGGCTACGGTGAATATCTTATCGGCTGTCCCCATGTCTATCCTGTTCGTCTTCCTATGTTTGGGTACTGTGGGTAAGTGGATGACGCCTGGGGTGAAGTAGACGTTTAGCCCGGAATTGTAGAGTTCGAGCATGACTCTTCTTAGCCCCTGTATTTGAATGTTGACTCTCAAGTCGTCTTCATGGATGAAGGTGGCCTCCATGATGTAGTCGAGTATGTCCCTTTCGAGGTTGTGTGGGATGCCATATCCTGAAGGGGCAGCGATTGCATCTAGATTATACTTCTTGTTTAGTGTCTCGACTCTATCCAGTATTATCCTCGGGTTCTCGGTTACCCTAGGCCTCGGTATTGCTTCCTCGTAGAGTACTTTGTTATCCTTATCGTCTAGAAGGAGTAGATCCATGGAACCCGTTCCAGGATCGATTCCAAGAACTCTAGCCATCGGAGATCACCCTTATCATCGCACCGTTAT
>JAADGB010000122.1:2253-14878 GCA_013152575.1 Thermoproteota archaeon
GGCCTCCGCCCAACTCTTCGACTAGCTCGACAAGCTTCCCATATACGCTATCAACCTTCTCTGCTGAAAATAGAGCATATACTGTGGGCCCCCAACTACTTTGACAAGCACAGAGAGCGCCTTGCCGTAAGTAGAAGTTGACTATTTCCTCGACCTCCTCGCAACAATAGACTCCTCTTTGCTCACTTGCCCAATACTCGCCCAGACCCCTATTCAGTCTGTAGAGTAGTATACCAGCGGTTTCCCAATCACCCTCAGCCACAGCTGGGAGAATACCCATTAGGACTATCCGGGCGTTCTTTTCAGCCATCCTCTCATCCATCGTGGGCATGGACTCGAGAATCTCATCCTCTCTTTCCTTAAGTGCGAGAATTTCGTCCAAGTGCTTCGTCGGCACTGCGTAGATGATCCTGTACTTCTCGGGTACGGGGACCCTCATCAGAAGCGGAGGTACCTTCAACTTATCGGGGCGGTAGCCGCCGTCGCAAATGAAGCCTCCATATTTGAACGAGTAAAAACCTAACCCTGTTACACGCGACCTCTTAGCACGTAGGGCTATATCTTCCAGATCATATCTCTTACCCGAGAGTATTGCAGCCGCTATCCCAATAGATAGTGCTATGGGGGTTGTTGATCCTAGCCCCACGTGTGCCGGAATCTCCTCCATGAATCTCACAGATAGTTTGACGCCGTAATATTTCGAGAATAAGTCAACATACCCCTCTACGTCCCTCCTATTGGTTCCTCGGACCTCGTTCTTGCTGGATTTACAGATCTTTACCCGGAGCCTCGGCTTTCCTAGAGTGAAGCCGAGTGTACCATATAGTCTGCCTAGCCCGCCATGTATGTCTATGTTGCCGACGTGCACGTGTGATGGTGCAGATATCTCCAGGCAATCATTCGCCATTCCAGCCATCCCGTCATCCCTATGTTAAACGGCTAGGTCATATACTCATCTACGCACAAGTATAGGAGGGATGAGTAGTATGGTGGATTACAAGGCTCGAATACAGGCAGAGGTTGAGAAGGCAAGGATGTTTCTCTCAGAACGCGACGAGGTTAGAGAGAAGGCTATCAAGGCCTCTAGGGACGTGATAAAGCACTCGGGGCGAATGATAACCGAGATACAGAAGGGGGATTTGAATAAGGCCGAGGAATATCTTAGACAGCTAAAGGAAGCCACAGAAAGGTTCCTCGAGCTTATCCGTCCTTACCCAGAGTTGTACTATTCGGGTATGGCGTATAATGCTTTGAGCGAGTATGTTGAGGCTATCATCCTCTACGACATTGTAACTGGAAGAGACATCCCTGGCTACGAGGAACTGGGTATCCCGCCCACACCATACCTTCAAGGCTTGGGCGATGTTGTAGGAGAGCTGAGGCGCCTCGTCTTAGAGGAGATAAGGAGAGGCTCTTATGACAAGGCTTGGGCGTATTTTGAAGTCATGGAAGCGATCTACCTAGCGTTGAGAAGCCTAGATCTCCCCGAAGCCTTAGCACCAGGTGTACGTCATAAGGCTGACGTAGCGAGAAGGTTAACCGATGATACAAAAGCCTTCCTCATAGACTTGTCGAGCAGAGAGAGGCTCTCGAGACTACTTGAATCCAAGTGAACAGGATAATTACTTACACCATTTAACCTCCACTGGATTCAGTGGCTTACGGGGGAGCTGGAAAAGAGATGTCCGACCCTGTAAACGAGGCTTTCAGGAAGGTAATCCAGGAGATCTACTGGACTGATACATTAGAAGAAGCTGAGAGTATCCTTGTTGAATATCTTAATCTGATTGACGAGGACTTGAAGGAGTATCTCCTCGAGAAGAGAAGGAGGATTTGCGAGGATCCCACAAGTGTCATTGAGCTGGTCAGACTCAATACCGCGGCTGAAGTAGTGGATTCGGCTGAGGCTGCCAAAATCTTATTGACAAAGAGCCTGATAGAGTCCGGGTTCTTGTTCCAGTGCACGCCTACGTGGTCGAAGCTTGACAATAAGACTAAGGCCTGGATACTTGCCCCTCTGTACAGGGCCAGTTATGGCCTTGAGTTGGCGTTAAAGAACTGGCCGAAATCGGTTGATGAGGCTCACCTTGATAATGCCATAAAGATGGCATCAATAGCTCTTGAAAGAGCCGAGGAACTAGGGATACTCGACGAATTCAGGGAATACGTGGATAGTATAGTGGACGAGCTCTCGTCTGACGATGATGGAGGCAGGATGAGGCCGGAATTCCTAGGTTAGCCAGGCTCAGATACGACCGCACTAATCATCCTTATGGGCTCATTTAAGCCCACCTCTCATCACGGCCCGGCCGAATTCTAGAGTGGGCTCGTCTAGCCTAAATCATCTCTATGAGGAGGATATGGTGGTTCGGGTGGTCCGGCCGCGGGGATTCGAACCCCGGACCACCCGGTTTCTGCAGGCGAGGGACCCTCAGGCATGCAGGGGGTCCCTCGCGCGGCCCGTGTCCCACTACAGCCGGGCGCTCTGCCGCTGAGCTACGGCCGGTCCATTCCACCCAATGTGTGTTGGAGGGTATAAGGCTTTTCCCTTATGGTGGAGCCGGGGCCGGGATTCGAACCCGGGATTAAACGGGTCTCTACGATGGGCTATCAGGGCGGTGCCCCACTGCAGCCCGCCGCCTTAGACCGCTCGGCCACCCCGGCATCCATTCACTTTGATTGAGAGTTGAGGGTTTAAGGAATTTCCGTTCTTCTCCGGGATATTAGAGGAGGGATTCGAGGTTTGCTTCTGCAAGCATTTTTGTTACCATGAACTGTGGAATGAATTCGAGTAGTGCACCTTTCTCGTTGGCGAATTCTATTGTTGAGAGTATTTTCCTCGTGTAGGCTAGTCTTTCCCTAAGATACTCTATTCCCACCTTTATTGGATCTTCTCCCCTTGACTTAGCCCATTTTTCGAAGTGCTTTAGACCCGGCTCAAGCTTTCCTACTCCACGCTTGTAGTTGTAGTAGTCTACAACGTCATCTGCTACCTGGTAGAGTATTCCTAATACTTCGCCATACTCACCCATTTTCTGCTCCACTTCTGGCGGTGCCTTGGCACTGATTGCCCCGAGGATTGTCGCGAGCTTGAAGAGGCTGCCGGTTTTCAATTTGCAGAGTTCAATGTAGCGTGTTGCTGGAACTAGCTCTGGGATGAATGAGTCTAGGATTTCTCCCCTGACTGTTGATTCCCATGCCCGTATCACGTGGAATATTGCCTTGAAGCCTAGTTTCTCGACTATCCTCTGGGATACGGGGATGAATAAGAGGCTGGATAGGATGGTCTTAGGTAGACCATGTACTATCCATGCCGCCGCCTTCCCCCTTCTCAGGGTGTCTCTGTCGATAATGTCGTCTAGAGCTAGGCTAGCTGCCTGTACAAGCTCTATCGCCACGGCAGCGTCTAAGGCGTCTTCGACTCTCCCGCCTAGGGCTTCAGCCGTAAGTATGGTGAGGAAGCCTCTGAACTTCTTCCCTCCAGCCGATATGTATTTAGCTACATCTATTAGACCAGCTTCATTCATCTGGGTGTTAACGACCTTGTTGATTTCTCTTTCAATCAATATTTTCTTCTCGGCCCATTCTTGGTAGAGTAGGTTAACTAGCTCTTCTCTGTTCATTCTTAGTTCTTCCAGTGAGTTCGCCAATTCGTAGTCCTCCGGTTTACTGGTGCCTCATCCATTTAAAAGGCGAGTATCAGGACGCTTAAATTTACACCAGTCTCATTTCGTACAGGTAAGTTAGCATAATGATCTTGTTAAGCTTTAGATGGTGACGGAAACGAATACCAGTGATTTATACTTTTTCAATAGCTGGATGAATTCGTTAACACTTAACACATCTTTACCCTGGTACGAGTATTTTTCGGTTAGTAGTAGTTCAACGAGGCGCCGCTGCCACTGGTCTCCTAGCACTTTGTATTGTGATACTCCTCCTATCCTTTCGTATCTCAATGTTATGGGGACCCTCATTAGCTTGTGGAAGTAGGTTGGAATTGTTTCGAGTAGCTTAGAGACTTCGTCGGGTGAAAAAGTATGTGAGCCGCCCGTTTGTAGGCGGATCGTGGTCTTTCCCTCGGATAGTTCTTGTAGTGTTACATATTCTGCTGGCCAGTAGCTCGATAGCTTTCTGAGCTCTTCTCGGTATCTTGTCTCGACGTATCTCTTCAGTTTTTCTCCCACAGCGGTTATCCTCTCCGGAATCTAGCGTATATCATTGCGTGGTCTCTGTCGAAGGGGTCGAGGTGGACTACGTCTTTTATCTCGAAGCCTGCCTTCATGAGAGTCTCTATCTGACTCTTGTATACTTCGCTGGGCGAGGTTGTCACGTCTATGCTCCTGGCCTTTATTGCTAGGAGCATGTAGCCACCGTCTTTTAGGAAGAATTGTGCGTTTCTCACTACTATCTCTGCCTGCTCTGGTTGTGCTACGTCTGCGTATAGCCCGTCTACTCCTTCGACTAGGTGTCTGTACTTCTCGGGGAATCTGGCGTCTCCGAGTATCGGGTATATGTTCTTTCTCTCTCTGACTACGAGTATTAGGTCTCGCATTACTCTTGGGGCGAATTCTACACCATAGATCCTACCCTCCGGCCCTATGATGTCGCTGACGTGGCTCGCGGTAGTTCCACTTGCGATTCCAAGGTATAGGATTGCATCGCCCTCCTTGATTGGCAGCTCCTCTAGTCCTTTGAGTAGGGCTCCTGCTAGCTTGCTGCGATAAGCGTTCCATTCCCTATATTCTACCCCGCCGTAGTGGTATAGTCTCTCTCCGTATACTCTCTGGCCAGGGACAAGGTTACGTGTCGCTATCCTTAGGCTACCGTCTTCTAATTCGACTACATAGACCCCCTTCCACTTGGGGTGCTCCGTTACATTAACTACTTCCATTCACGATCACCTCCTCTTCCTCCTTCTACCACCTCTACCTGGACGTCTACCCTTACCTCTCCTAGGCCTCTGTGGTCTTGCAACAGGCCTTGCGGCTTCGGGCTTCCTCTTAGGCGGCTTAGCGTATACTCTCTTGATCTCTTCGATCCTCTTTCTAAGCTCTTCCCTGAGCTTGTCTCCTATGAATCTTCCGCTGAAGGCGTCTACCTTAGCTGCTATCGCTAGCTTGGCGGCTAGCGCTCTTGCAATTTTACCTCTCTGCCATCTTGGACTTCTATGGATGTCTGGGTACTGGAATATGATGCCGTGCTTTGGCGGCTTTCCTCCCGTCCTTAATGCCCTGAACAGGGCTTTTTCTGCTCCTAGGACTTGTATTGTGCTTGCTGGTAGGCGGGCTAGCTTCTCTAGGCTTCCCGCGAGGCTTATCAGTCTTGCTCCTAGCAAGGGGCCTACTAGTGCTGTGATGTTTGGTGCAACCTCCTTCATGACCTGTTCGATGTATTCGGTTAGCCTCCTCCTTAGCTTGTAGAGTTCTGATACAATGCGCGCCAGTGTCCTTACCGCTTCTACGTCGAACTCGGATAGGTCTGCTCCTATACTGGTCTCTGCCGCCTCCGCGATCTTCCTGGCTTTCTCTTCGCTGAAGCCTAGTTCTGTTAAAGCGTCTTTGGTTATGTTTGCCCTGTGGCCTAGCTCTGCCACGATCTTTACGTAGTCCTCGTGTTCTCTTACCAGGTCGTTTAACTCTGGGAAGTGTACGCTGTACCACTCTCTGAGTCTTGCGACGTATAGGTTGACGGTCTTGTCAATGTCGTCGATTGCTCTAATTGCTTGTGCTGCTAGGAGGTCTCTCTTCTGGGCGGCTTTCCTCAGTTTTCTCCTTGTATATTCGAGTTCTGCCTCGAATAGCCATTCTAGGAATTCCTTCTCGTCTTTCATGAAGCCTGTCTCGATTGCTAGGGAGACCATGTTCTCCCTTGCTTTTACTGCTATCTTGTTACCTGGCTCTACTATTGTTTCGAAGCCCAGTCTCGATATTGCTCTGGCGATGTAGTCGTCTTCCACGACTATTGTGGGATTGTCTTTACGGAGCCTCTCTAGGAGCTCGGCTAGAGCACCATATACTTCTCCTTCTTCTATCTTCATCGCCTGGTCTACGGCTTCATCCATATCTTTAGGAGCCAATTGATAGTCAATCCGCTTGCCATCTTCATCGAAAGCGAATGCTCCGATTATCAGGTCAGCTATATACACTTTCAATCCAATTACACCCCATTTAACTCGTCATCCCATACTCTTCGAGGGATTCTACTATTATTAAGACTTATACATCCCCGGTCTTTAGTCTAACTCCACACTTTAATACCCCACTTATCCTCAACCATGTAAAGCGGGGTGCGATAGAGTATGCCAACGCACGGTTCGATGACAAAGGCTGGCAAGGTTAGGAAGCAGACGCCCAAGATACCGGGTAAACAGAGGAAGAACCCGCCTCCAAGGCTAAGGAACAGAATGAAGTACTTGAAGAGGCTAGAACAACCTGCCCAGCCGATAGCTGGCAGGAGGAGAAGGTAGGCATAATAATTCAATCAATAATATTCTATTGTCCCCTCCTTGCTAAATGCATCCTAGCGTCTCATCTGTCTAGAATGTGTACTCCTTTTAGGAAACCAAAATATCTAGATCCGGGGAACCAGGATTATTGAGGCGGTAGTATTGGATAGGCTACCGGTAAAACCGGGAGAGAGGGTAAGGGTCGAGAGAGACGATGGACTAGTACTCGAAGGAATAGTGATGCCTAGATACGAGTTAGCCAGCCCAGATCATATAGTGCTTAAGCTTGACAGCGGCTACAACGTTGGAGTCAAGATTTCCAGGATAAAATCTATACAACGCGTAGGAGAGGTTAGAAGACTAGTAAAGCCAGGAGAGCCTGCACCACTGGCAGAGCACCTTATAGTGAATAAGTCATCGAAAGTCATGGTCCTTGGAACCGGCTGAACTATCGCTAGTAGAATAGACTATGAGACTGGAGCAGTGAGACCCCAACTCGATCCAGAAGAGTTGGCTCAGGCCATACCAGAAGCATTCTCTTATAGCAGTATAGATGTGGAGGAGATATTCCACATCTTTAGCGAGAACATGAAACCACGCTTATGGACGCGTATAGCAGAGAAAGCCTACGAGACGTTGAGAAAGGGTTACGACGGTGTAGTCATAGCCCATGGAACTGACACCATGGGCTATACTGCAGCTGCATTATCCTTTGCATTCCACAAGGGACTTAGTGCTCCTATAGTTCTGGTCGGCTCTCAGAGGAGCAGTGACAGGCCAAGTAGTGATGCAGCCTTCAATTTTGTCTCAGCAGTCCTCACAGCCTCGAGAGCTCCATTCGCCGAGGTAGTTGTTGTCATGCATGGAGAAACCGGAGACTCCTACGCTCTAGCACACAGAGGGACCCGCGTGAGAAAGATGCACTCAAGTAGAAGAGACGCGTTTCAATCAATCAATGCACCCCCACTAGCAAAAATCTACCCATGGAAGGGAGAGATCAAGCTACTAGATAGCCGGTTTAGAAAGAGGAACACTGAGGAAACAATCCTAGAGAATGGTTTCGATGAGAAGGTTGCCCTAGTAAAATTCTTCCCAGGAAACGCTGCCGAGATAATCGAGCTCCTAATAGACGCGGGCTTCCATGGGATAGTTATTGAGGGCACTGGTTTTGGCCACGTGGACGATGACACGATAGAGGTTATCAAGAAGGCTACCAAGGATGGGATACCTGTTGCTATCGCCACTCAAACGATCTTCGGACGGGTCAACCTCAACGTCTACGCGACGGGTAGAAAGATGCTACAGGCGGGGGCTATTCCAGTAGATGACATGATTGCCGAGACGGCATACGTTAAACTCTCCTGGATTCTAGCGAGAACCACTGACTTAGACGAGGTGCGTAAGCTAATGCTGACACCCTTGGCTCATGAGATGGGTGAGAGACAGTCACTCCGCCTCTATCCTCGATGGGATCATGAGTACAAGGTGGGGGTGTAAGCTATGTCCCGTGAGAGCGTGGATTACGAGAAGCTCGGTTTGAAGGTGGGCTTGGAGATACACCAGCAGTTGGCCACAAAAGGAAAGCTCTTCTGCCCATGCCCAGCGGAGTTGACTGAAGAAGACAGCGACGAGTTTGAGAGGAGGCTGAGGCCGACTAGGGGAGAGGCTGGCGACGTCGATATAGCCGCATTATTCGAGTGGAGGAAGGGGAGATCATACCTGTACGAGGCTCCACACCATCACAGTTGTCTCGTTGAGGCTGATGAGGAGCCCCCACATGAGATAAACGATGAAGCCCTTATAGTCACGATGGCGGTGGCGAAGGCTTTCAACTCCCATATTGTGGATGAAGTCCACGTTATGAGGAAGATCGTAATAGATGGTAGCAACACCACAGGCTTTCAGAGGACGGCTGTTATTGCGTTAGGCGGGAAAATCGATGTTGATGGAAAAGAAGTGCCTATCGAGACCATATGTCTTGAGGAGGACGCTTCCAGGAAGATACGAGAGGAAGGCCTCAGGATCAGGTACAGGCTAGACAGGCTGGGCATTCCTCTCATCGAAATAGCCACTGCACCCGTGATTAAGACTCCGGAAGAGGCCGCGAAGGTGGCTTTGGCTATAGGCAAAACTCTCCGTTTGACAGGTAAGGTTAGGAGGGGACTAGGCACCATAAGGCAGGACTTGAACGTCAGCATAATTGGAGGTGCGAAGACGGAGATTAAGGGTGTCCAGCGGTTAGATCTGATACCTAAAGTCATACACTACGAAGTTATCAGGCAGAAAACCCTCCTTGAAGTCAGAGACGAGCTAGCGAAGAGAGGTGCTAGAGAGGAGGATTACAACGTCGAACCAGTAGATGTAACAGACGTCTTCTCTGGGACGGGTAGTAAGATTATCAAGAAAGTCATATCGAAGGGTGGTAGAGTCTACGCGGTGAAGCTAGCGTATTTCCATGGACTATTGGGCAAGGAAGTAATGCCAGGAAGAAGGGTTGGAACAGAGTTCGCAGACTACGTTAGGTTCTGGTCCGGAGTCGGAGGTATCTTCCACAGCGACGAGCTTCCTAAGTACGGCATCACTCAAGAGGAGCTTGATAAGGTATTCGAGAAGACTGGCGCGATAAAGGATAGGGATGCTGTTGTAATAGTTGCAGCTGAGGAGGAAAAAGCTCGAAAAGCCATAGAGACAATCCTATATCGCGCAAAGCTGGCATTAAAAGGAGTTCCCGAAGAGACACGTGGTGCAAACGAAGACGGAACGACAAGGTTCCTCAGGCCAAGGCCAGGATCGGCTAGAATGTATCCCGAGACTGATCTGCCACCTAAGCCGGTAACCGAGTACCACCACAGAGAAGCCGAGAAGCTAAAGCCAGAGCCTTTACCAATTAAGAGGAAGAGGCTCATAGAGGAATATGGTATTTCGCCCGATCTAGCCGATGAAGTACTAAACGATGTAAGACTCGACCTCATTGAGGCCCTGATTGTCAAGTACAAGGAGAGGGTGAAGCCATCACTCATTGCATCATTCTTCATTAATACGCTAAGGGGTCTACGAGGAGAAGGAGTAGACATTGATGCCATCCCTGAACACTTCTATGAGAAACTCATAGAGTTACTCGCTGAGGGCAGAATCGCGAAAGAAGCCCTAGAGGAGCTAGTTAAGAAAGCCTATGAGAAGGGCCTCTACGATGCTGAGGGTCTGGCGGAAGAATTAGGGTTAACCACGCTCTCAAGAGAAGAAGCAGAAAAGATAATTGACAGAATTATAGAAGAAAATATCGAGGTTATACGTCAGCGCGGTATGAAGGCTATGGGCCTACTGATGGGTAGGGCGATGGCTAAGCTGAGAGGCCGGATAGATGGGAAGATCGTGTCGGAGATCGTGAAGGCTAAGCTGTTGGAGGTATTGGAGAAGTCGGATAAATAAGCTCGCATTCCTATAACTTTCTCAATTGGCCTATGATGTCTACTCCCGACGCCGATCGGTGACGTGAAGGCATTTGTCTGAGGCCAGATATTCTATTTAAGCCCACCCTACTACCCCGTTAACCCCCAGGAGATACCTGTGGTGCAAGGCTACATCTTCATAACAGGAGGCGTGTTATCCAGCGTAGGCAAAGGGATAGTAACCAGCAGCCTCGGCCTCCTTCTAAAATCGCGGGGATTCCACGTTGAGGCGATAAAGATAGACCCCTACATCAATGTTGACGCTGGCACGATGAACCCGTTCGCCCACGGAGAAGTATTCGTCACCGAGGACGGCGGGGAGACCGACCTGGACCTAGGCCACTACGAACGTTTTATGAATATAAATCTAAGTAAAAAACATAACATAACGACTGGACAAATCTACATGAGCGTGATAAACAAGGAGAGAAGAGGAGACTACCTAGGACAGACGGTACAAGTAATTCCTCATGTCACCAATGAGATCAAGGAGAGGATAAGGAATCTAGCCAAAGAACGGAACGTGGATTTCATGATAGTGGAGATTGGAGGAACAGTAGGTGACATAGAAGGGTTACCCTTCCTCGAAGCAGTCAGGCAGATGAGGCTAGAGGAGGGACCCTCGAGAACATTCTTCATACACGTCGCACTAGCACCGATACTCTCAACTACTGGTGAGCAGAAGACAAAACCCGTGCAACACAGCGTCCAAGAGCTTAGAAGAATAGGAATACAGCCAGATGCAGTTATTGTTAGGACACAGAGGCCCCTTGAAGCAGAGGCTAGGAGGAAGATAGCCCTCTATGCTACTCTCCCAGAGGACCACGTACTGAGCAATCACGATCTCGACACAGTGTACAGGGTTCCACTGATACTAGAGGAGCAGGGACTCCCAAAGCTTATCCTTAGAAAGTTTGGGATGAAGGATCCCGGCGCGGATCTAAGCGAGTGGGAGGATTTCGTAGAGCGTCTGATGAAGGCATCTAAGCCCGTGAATATTGCTATGATCGGTAAGTATACCAAGCTCCGCGACAGCTACATTAGTATAATTGAGGCATTGAAGCATGCTGGAGCCTACCTCGGCCTAAAACCGGTCCTCAAGTGGGTTGAAGCAACAGAGATCGAGCGGGGGAAGATCTCGTTAGATTTCATAGACGAGGTGGATGCAGCTATAGTCCTACCAGGATTCGGGTCGCGAGGCGTTGAAGGAAAGATAGCCTCGTTGCAGAGGCTAAGGGAGTCAAAGACTCCAACTCTAGGCATATGCTTCGGCATGCAGCTCGCCGCTGTCGAGTTCGCCCGGAACGTTCTTGGACTAAAAGACGCTCACTCACAAGAGATAAACCCCAACACACCTCATCCAGTCATTCACCTGCTACCCGGACAGGAGCGCACTAAGATGCTTGGAGGAACGATGAGGCTCGGCGCTTCCCCCATACGTATCATTAAGGGCACACTAGCCTACGAGTTATACGGTAGGGAGATAGTCTATGAGAGGCATAGACACAGGTACGAGTTGAACAACAAGTACGTCGATTTATTCGAAGAGCATGGATTAAAGGTCAGCGGTTGGAGTCCCGAGGGATTAGCGGAGTTCATTGAGCTTGATAGGAAGATTCACCCATTCTACTTTGGAACCCAGCCTCACACGGAGTATAAGAGCAGGCCTCTCTCGCCTGGACCGGTGTTTGTCGGCTTCCTAAAAGCTGCCGCCAGACTAAATAGTTAGGGTTTAACTTTCATCAATATTTTATCAACGTTTAATTCAAGTATTTTCTTTATACCTCTATTACCAGGCACGTATGAGGCTTTAACTGCTCCAATCGATTCCAGCAATCTTATCTGGCTGCTGATGTTAGCTTTGCTCTGGCCAATCTGCTTTGCTAGCGAATCAAGATCAGTTGGACCTTCAGCTAATACCTCTAATATTTTCGTTCTTGTCTCACTGGCTAGTACTTTAGCTACTTTTGCCATATGTCTTGGACCTATAACAAACAATGTCCCATTTCTGGCATAGATTCCTTCTTTTTGGAATGGAATTTCTTGTTCCATTATCTGCTCACCATCTAATTTAATAGGTATCGAATCGCATAAATAGGTTCTCTTTTAGAAACAAGTTGTTTCCAATTTACAATAACTATATTGATCTGACCATTACCCAATAAATGATCCATTAGAACCAAAAAGTATCTAGGCCCCATACACTACAGATACATTATATGGTTCCATGGAAGGGTTAACCTGCTATGCCGCGACATCCACAAAGACTATGGCAGAAGCTCGACAAGGATGACATAGTAGTGTTAAGGGCAGTCGAACAACTCTCATCTAGATACGAGTTCGCGCCAGTCGAGGTAATAGAAAGAAGGGCAAGGCTTCCCCCGCCTAGAATTTTACGCTCCCTCGATAAATTAAACCAGTTGAAACTTGTACGTCGTAACATGGGCAGCATAGTTGGCTATTCCCTCACCTTCTATGGATTAAACGTGTTAGCATTCGATGCACTATACCGGAGAAGAGTAATCGATACGCTAGGAGATAGAATAGGAGTAGGGAAGGAAGGAGAAGTCTATATTGGTTTAACCCCTAATGGAGAGAAGGTCATTGTAAAATTCCATCGGCAAGGAAGGAGCAGCTTTCAGAGGATCAGGCGGCTGAGAAGCTTTGTGATGAACGTTGACAGGAAGCAATGGCACAGGATTGCAAAGATGCTAGGGGAGAGAGAATTCAA
>JAADGB010000123.1:0-12456 GCA_013152575.1 Thermoproteota archaeon
TGCCATAGGCGACGCCTACTGTGAACTCGAACCTTCTCTTATCTGCCGCGCTATAGTTGACGATCGGTTGGCCCCAGACGTTCCTGTTTGGAATAAGCGCTATCTCTCCCGAGGGGAGCTTCATCTTTGTAGAGAGAATACCCACGTCCTCAATTGTCCCGGTATATCCAGCTACGCTGACGAAGTCTCCCTTTTTAAAGGCCCTCACGATAGTTATCCACACACCAGCTGCGAGATTGTTGATTGTATCCTGGAGTCCGAAGCCTAAGATCAAGCCTATGACGGCGCTCAAGCCGAGGATTATCGATGATGTGTTGAATCCTAATGCGCTGACTACGGCTAGTAGGAGTGCGACGTATAAGAGGATGCTTGTTAGCCTTGTGATTATTCCTGCTGCAAGCGGTGGTATGCCAGCTCGGCTTAGACTCCTCTTGAATGCATCTAGGAAAACTATGATGATTACATAGCCTACTATGAGGGTCAGTAGAGCCCACATTATGTTGGCCAGCGTTATCTTCGTGTAAGGGATTGTCCAGGATAGGATATCAAAGATCTGCATTACAATCTACCCTCTTATATAGTGTAAACTTAGTATTCTATTTTTATAAATTACTACAACAAATATACGTAGAGTCCACGGCGAGCGGCTTAAATACACTCGTTTCATATCATCCCAGCTCTCCTGGACAATTCTAAATACTCTCATAAGTTAACGTGTGGAATAGGCGATGAGCGGACTGGTCCCCCTAGACCCGTCGAGGGGATGGGGTGACACGAGCGTGGCGAGCCCCCGAGTATAGTGGAATTATTAATAATCAATTCCCATTACATTCCCACTCAGTGTATTATAGGATGGTGTACCTGGTTTGACTGAGTACGATAGGATTGAAGTGGAGTTTCCATGCTCCACGGATAAATGTCACGGAATCCTATACAAGCCCCGCAGTAAGGGACGGGTCCCTGGCCTTGTCATGGCTATGGGCTTCGGAATGGTTAAGGAAGCTCACGCAGAAGACTATGCTCCACACTTCGCTCGCAGAGGAATAGCCGTGTTAGCCTTCGACTACCGGAGATTCGGTAGAAGTGGTGGGACCCCGAGGCAAGCCCTCTACCCGGAGGACCAGGTCTCAGATTATAGATGTGCAATATCATACCTTAGAAGGCAGGAGTTCATAGATCCGGACAAGCTGTGCGTATGGGGCACTAGCTTCTCCGGGGGACACGTATTAACGTTATTGGCGTTCCCACCGCCTGGTGTGAAGTGTGGTATTGCACAGGTTCCAAACGTCTATAGCTACAGGACAGCCCTATCCTATTTCGGCTCGCTAGAACCAGTACTGATGCTGGCGGAACAGGGTAGAGAAGCCTGCTGCAAGGGCGAGCCAGCCTATATCCCAATAGTTTCAAGGGAGGGTCCCGCAGTAATCTTAACGGAGGAAGCTTACGAATACTATACTGAAGTTGCAGAGAAGATTCCGACCTTCGAGAACAGGGTTACACTCGATAGTATCGATAGGGTCCTAGCCTACAATCCAGGAAACTATGCTGAGCTGATCAATAAACCACTACTAATGATAGTGGCTGAACACGATAAGACCACGCCTCCAGACCTTGCGCGGGAGGTAGCTTCGAGGATCAAGGGAAGGGTTGACATCAAGGTGTATGATGCTGGCCACTTCGACATCTACCGGGAGCCTCTCCTGTCAGAGATCGCAGAGCTAGAGGCTAAGTGGGCTAGCGAGATACTCAGGTGAATTATAATGGATGGATCCAACTGGTGCGAGGTCGTAGAAGTAGGACCTCGTATCTACGCTGTAATAGACAGGGATGGAGGCTGGTTCCGTAACAACAGCGGTCTAGTGGACATGGGAGACTATACTCTAGTAATCGACACCCAGTACAATGAAGCAAGAACAAGAGACCTAATGAGACTCATGGAAAAACTAGAGCTACCGGAGAAATGCCTGCTTGTGAACACGCACCACCATGGAGACCATGCCTGGGGTAACCACTTATTGGAATGCACTTCAATCATGCACAAAAACGCGTTGGAAGTAGTCAAGTTTCTCAAGGACCTCGCGCCTGACATCTACAAGCCCTTCTTCCCACAACTGGACTTTACAGGCTCAAAGTACACGCTGCCCGAAATTGCTACCAGTGGAGAACTATACCTCATTGGTGGAAAGAGGGAAGCGATAGTCAAGTATGCTGGGCCAGCCCATACCGTTGGAGACATTATCGTCGAGTTCCCCAACGAGAAGGTAATATTCGTCGGGGACCTTGTCTTCAACAAAGTCACGCCACTAGCGTTGGATGGCACGGTAAGCGGGTGGATAACTACACTAGCAAAGCTAAGCGAGGAGTATAGCGATTACAAGGTAGTTGGAGGACACGGACCGGTGGCTGACAGCTCCATAATCGAGTTGCTAAGGAAATACTTCCGCCACGTACTGGAGGGTACAAAAATGCTCTACGAGAACAACGTAAGGGACCCCTATGACATCGCCATCAAGCTGACAAACGGGCCCCTCGAAGGCTGGAAAGAGAAGGGAAGACTAGTCCTCAACATCGCAAGAGCCCTAATGGACCTCAGCAATATCCCACCAGGAACCCCGGTCGAAGACCTTCCAGCATTGGCACAGAAAATGTATAGGTACGAAGCCGGCACACAATAATATATAATTAATTACAGCATAATTATTATATTTGTTTTTTAATATTTAATGAGACAATGAGACTTACTATGATGACTATGTACATGGATGTGCAGTATATGCATATTCCGTTTAGTTTTGAGATTTGTAGGTATGCCAGGTATGGTATCAAGAGAGTACCTATTACTAGGAGTGCCAGGGAGGCTTTGAAGACTTGATTGTTCCCTGTGACGTAGAGGTATGTGAATAGTCCTGCCAACAGGAGGAAGTAACCTGTTGCTATCCATGACAGGTGTATTCTCCCGAGTATTGGGAGGGTGATCCATCCGAGATTGTATGATGAGAGGCAGGTGTTTTCTCCGATTACGCATATACCGCCACTCTCGCTGGGTTGGTTGTGGTTTAGGATGTATGCTACCGCTATCGTTGCTCCGAGTAGGGATAGTATGATGAGTGTCATGATCCATTTCTTCGCCATATGCCGAGCACCATTAACCGATACACTAGTCTGTTATTGGCGGATTTAATCTGTCACCCGGATGCATTCTGGTGGCACTTGTTTAACGAGGAGGACGCGCTCGCTTGCTCTGTAGACTTCAAGACCTTTTTGCTTGAGGCATTCTACGTCTATCTCGAGGACTATCACGTCATCACCATGCCTCTTACCGACGGCATATGCGTCCTGGGGGTTTATTGATAGGTGGACGTACTTCCTCTTCATTGGTTTTAGACCAGTTTTCAGTATAGAGTGTAGATTAGCCCTGACTGTTCCATGGTAGAGGGTCTCTGGCAGCTTGTTCCAGGGTATCCTCTCGTATTCCACCTCGACGTTGAGGCTGTGGCCGTATCTAGCCCTTATCATCCCGCCCTGGATCTCGTATCGACCCTTATCGTCGTATTTGACTACCTCGAGTATATCGTCGCTCGTAACCCAATCATAGCCGGGCAGGCTCCTTAAGACTCTAACAAGCTCGCTTATTCTGACCCATCCATCCTTCGAGACCCTTAGGCCGTATTTTGGCCCGTAATGCCTTAGTAGACCGGACATTTTCTTACTTAACCTTACCCTGAGGTGGTCTGGGAGTCTCTTCGGCATGGTCCACCACTCAGTATACCATGATATACCCTGCTACATGTAGTCGGCGAGGCTAGGCTTACTCTCCCACTCCCTGTAATAGACTCTATACTGGGCTAGTTCACTCTTCATAACCTGTATGAATTCCTCTAATCGCTTTCTGCTTACTCCACGTTCCTCAGCTTGTCTGTAGACGTGTTCCATTACTATAGCGTACTTCTTGTATTTCTCGTTCAGCGTTTTCCATGGTATCCCTTTCAACGCCTCCTCAACGCTCCTGTCCCTGGGGAGCCATCCTATGAGCATCATTAGCGAGATGATCGGGTATCCTATGTAGCCCCTATATCGTGTACCATTGTCATCGCTGTATGCATTGACGATCTTGTCTCCATGTTTTTCAACTATTACATTGTAGCTCCTTTCACCCGAGCTACTTACTACCGTGGCCTCCGCCCTCGCCTCTTCATGCATTAGAATCTTGACTCGTCCATCTGCTATGGCCCCTGCTGCCTCCAGGTACTTTATGTGAGGAGGCAGCCTGAGCTTCACTCTCTTGGACAAGCCTACTTCCTCCTATAGGATATTGTTATTGCTGGAGTTGTTATACACTTCCACGCCTCTGGCCAGCCACATGATAGGATTACAGAGGCCTGGCTCATGATACAGTTGAGGTCTACGCCAATCCCCGCTCCAGGCTGGTTTAAGATGATAGAGGTCAGAGTTTGCTTCACAAGCTTATCTACAGGGCCAGGTAGGCCCTCTTGTGCTTTCGCGAATACTCCCGCCACTACGGCTAGGTACTGGCCCTGGGGGGCACCCAGCCTCCATATCCCCTCGCCCACTTCA
Source organism: Thermoproteota archaeon (assembly GCA_013152575.1). Taxonomy (GTDB): domain Archaea; phylum Thermoproteota; class Thermoprotei_A; order Sulfolobales; family Acidilobaceae; genus Thermodiscus. The sequence goes on from JAADGB010000123.1 coordinate 4,576, forward strand.
TGAGCCTCCCAGAATAATTCCCTACTTAGTAAATCCACATAGTTCTTGAAGAGGCAGTCGATGGACTTACAAGGCATCATTGCGGGTTTTTCCGCTGGCTTGAGCCCGATCCTTTCAACCATAACCCTTCTCAGACTGTAGATTTTCGACGTAGTCGTATAGGCTTGTACGTGTTTCGATGATACGCGTACGATTACTGGTTTAACGCCTGTCTTCTTTAGGATTCTGGCAAGTATTGGAGCGTGGCATGGACAGTATCCCTGGTTCCTGAATAGGAGATAGGTTAATCCATGCTCATGCTCGCTACTCACAGAGTTTCTGTTTTCATCACTGTTGGCTTGCATTCTTTATCATAACCTGGTTATGTAATTTGCTGGGATGGGATTTATAGAGAAGTAAGTGTACGCCTGGCGATACGCCTTATCGGTTTCGTTTCTAGCTTACTGGCTCCCATCTGATTCCAAGTCTTGAAGCGTAGGTTCTCGCCTCTCTTATCTCGGAGACCGTTGGGGATCTGGCTATTTCAGGCCATAAGCGCGGGTTGCGGGCTACTCGATGCATTGGAGTGTATTGGCCCATGACGTTTACGAGAATCTTGTCTACTGGGAGCTCTCTTTTTATTATTTCGAGGACTGGCTTGGTGCAACATTCCAAGTGGTTTGGTAGGACTAGGTGGCGTATGATCATGTCTCCATTCTCCGCGGCCTTCTTCAGGTTCCGTGTAACTACTTCTACATAGTTCTTCACGGCGCTGAGCCGGAAGGCACACTTGTCGTTTCCATACTTAAAGTCCGGCAGCCAGATGTCAATAACGTCCACTAAGAGCTCCATCGCCTCACTGGACATGTAGAAGTTGCTGTTCCATAGTTGGGGTATGTGTGACTCGACGTACAGGAGGCTTTCCATTATTATGTGGAGGTTTGGGGTGGGGTCCCCTCCTACATGGTTGATGTTCCTGGCACCCCTCCTCGCCAGCGCGTCTTGAATGTCGGCGAGTTTAACTGGGTCTACTTTTAGGCCTTCCCGTGGAGAGTCCTGGCTTATGTCGTGGTTCTGGCAGAATACGCAGGTGAAATTACACCCTCCATAGAATATGGTGCCGCTCGGGACGAGTGGTGCTTCCTCTCCATAGTGGAGGAAGGCGGAATGCACATACACGCTATAGTCTAGTCTACACGCGCCTATCTTACCCTTCCTCCTCTCTACCCTACACCTCCTCTCGCATAGTATGCAGGGACTGGCTAGCCTATGAGCCAATACCGTCTTAACGGCGAGGAGGCTCTTTGCTTTCGGCGCGGATAGCTCCCTGTATTCTTCCGATCCCCCCTTGACCCTCCTCCACATCCTCCTAAACTCTACCGCTGACTTCTCGTGTATCCTCCATAACTCGCTGGTTTCAAGGCTCCACGGGTCTTCAGACTCGTCTAGATCTACGGGGAATTTTCTAGCCATCATGAATTTTGCAGGCACTTCTTTGAGCATCACACGCATGTACCAGTTGAGTCTCCTTCTAACGTCTGGGTCTCTCCACACGCTCATCGCATCTGGTCTCAGCGCTATCCAGTCGGCGTTCCAGAACACTCCCTGCACCGTTGAATGGATATTGTTTATCGAGGGTAATTTTCCATGCTTTAAACGAATCCTATCTTCTGCTGGTGATTAGCCCGCCTATTAGTCCTCCTATACCGCTGAATAATGCTATTACTATGAAGACTAATATAACGAATAACCCTATTGTCGCCCCTATCAAGCCACCCATAGGGCCGCCTAGGGTGAATCCTATGATTGAGATCGCTGCCGCGATGATCAATCCACCCATTATTCCGGATATGAAGCCGACTATGAAGCCGTCCTTTGCACTATTGTTTGCCAGTGCCCCAGCTATCAACCCTGCTAGGAAAGCCCCCGGCACGTTTAGAGCAGGGACCAGTATAATGATTGCGAGGAAGCCTATCAGGATCGATAATGCCTTATTCACTGCCAAGTGTCACCCCCGACACTCACGTATAATGTAGGTAGATCCCGGATGCGTTTATCATAATATGCATGGAGTCCATATAAATTAAGGGGGCGGGATGAAGACCCCAGGCGACTTGGAACCCGAAATACGGGGATGTATGGTTCAGCCTTGACCGACCGCCCAATTATATAACAGGGTAACACGCGGGTGCTATCACGCCTAACACGGTATCTTCAACCCTCGTCTAATACACATACTGGTGATACGTGTGCCCATAGAATACGGGGTAATCCATGTAGACAAGAGCGGCTACAGGGTGGCGGGTAGCCTAGACGTTCTCGATGACAAGACTGCCGCGACAGGCATACTTGAGATCGCGAGGGGAGCCGTGGCATTAGCGAAGGCTCTCCGAAGGCCGGTCGCAACGATAACGGTAAACTGGCCCGGCGGGTCTGGCGTAGTGAAAGTCAGGAACGGTGAGGTTGTAGCAATCCTCCTAGAGGAGTCAAAGACAAGTATCCCGTCAACGCCTAATCAAGGGAGCGCGACAGCGACGGGCTAAACGCCTCTCCCGATATTCTCCCTCTTCCCCACCATATCAATCCTATCAAAGAACCGGTTGCATTCCTACACGCATCTATTCCTCCAGGTAAGGAGTATTTGGCGCCGGGGGCGGGATTCGAACCCGCGCGCCCCTCTTCGGGGCAACGGGTCTCTCAATCGGCGGCGGTGTTTGAACCTCCGCCAAACTCGAGCCCGCCGCCTTGGGCCGCTCGGCCACCCCGGCATCCATAACATGGTATTCTGACATGGAGGATATTAGGGTTTCACTAACCCATCTATTGACTCGTGGAGAAAATGGGGTGTTAGAGGATGGTCTCTAAACAGTCATTCGCTAAAGCGCTGAGGATGCTATTAGACCAGGGCTTCCAGTTCACGGTGATAGGCGGCACGGTTATCGAGGTCGCTCTGGGATCCAAGGATCTTGGTCCAGATATAGACCTTTTCGCAGAGGAGCCCAACGTGTTCATGGAAGAAGAGTACTACTCTGCTGCGGAAGAGCTGGGCTGGGGGGTAGGCCAGACTTGGCTAGGGACCCCTAGCCTAATCGCTAGGCTGGAGGAGGAGTTCCCGATCGAATTCTACGACAACCTGTTCGACTTCAACGTCCCCGAGGAGATGCTTCAGAGGGCGGTTAGGATGAGCGTTGGAGGGATCAGGGTGAAGATGATTACAGTAGAGGACCATATAGTGTTGAAAGCCAATGCTGGCAGATCGAGTGATATGGAAAGGTTGAAGGAACTAGCCAGGTATGCCAAGAAAGGGAAGTTGAAGGTTGATAATAAGAAACTCTTAGACGCTGCCAAATTATTCCATGAGGAGAAGGTTATATTGAGGCGTTTGAGAGAGGCGGGGTTCAAGGTTTAACGGGGGACCCGGAATTGAACCCCCACGAGTGGATGCCCGTAAAGATCATCGCAACCCTGGGTCCCTCGAGCCAGGATCCTAAGACTATAGAGTCTATGATAAGGGAGGGAGCATGGGGTCTTAGGATAAACATGAGCCACGGGGACCCCGATTACTGGAACCTCCTGGTTGAGAATGCACTTGAGGCGGAGAGCCAACTGGGTATACACGTCGCTTTGATCGCGGACTTGGAGGGTCCCAGAGTTAGAGTGTCAAGGCAGATAACACCTATCAAAGTCAGGGAGGGGGACAAGTTACGATTCTGTATTGATAGCGAGAGAACAGACTGTATCCCTGTCTCAGACGCGGCATTGTTCAGGGTTATGGAGGAGGGAGACACTATCATACTGGGTGATGGTATCCTATGGTTTACCGTCACCCGTGTATCGGGATCCTTCGCTGAGGCCATCTCCCGTGCCTCCGGGTTAATCAAGCCCGGGATGGGCGTCGCTATCAGAGGAAAGGATCTCCCACTGCCTCCTATAACGAGGCATGATGAGGAGGCCATCAAATTCATCAAGAATAAGCCGTTTAGCCATGTTATGATGAGCTATGTTAGGAGCGGAGAGAATATTGATGCGTTGAGAGGTAAGCTCCGCGAAGAGGGCCTAGACCATCTCAACATAATCGCGAAGATTGAATCTCCTGGTGGGGTGATGAACGCCGAGGAGATAGCGGAGAAATCAGATGGAATAGTAATAGCTAGGGGAGACCTTGGAATGCACTACTCCCTGGAAGATATGCCAGTGGTACAGACCGAGCTTGCATGGACGGGACTCGCAAAGAAGAAGCCAGTAATCGTGGCAACAGAGCTCTTAACAAGCATGATAGATAGAGTGACTCCAACGAGGAGTGAGATAACCGACATATTCCAGGCGGTAAAGGAGGGGGCAGACGCGCTTCTCCTAACAGCTGAGACAGCTATCGGCAAGTACCCGGTTAGAGCGGTGGCGTGGGCTAGGAGGGCAGCTAATAGAGCATTCGAGAACTCACAGCCAGTCAGGCCAGCGAGTATGGATAGGCCGGAGAACCTGGCGCTCGGCCTAATAGAGTTGGCAGAGAGCATAGATGCACCACTCCTAGTCTACTCCATTGGTGGAAGACTTCCTAATAGGCTGGCCAACTTCAAGCCTGGCATACCCGTCTATGTAGGCGTCGGCTCAGTAATGTTGGAGAGGAAGCTCAGGATTCGATGGGGTATCGCACCTGTACTTCTAAAGGCCGAGTCTTATATCGAGGGGATGGAGAAGCTCTATGAGAAGCTCTCAGGATACCTGGGAGGACGACTTATAGTATTGGCTGCATGGAGCAGGGAGGAGGGGGTCTTCGAGATAAAGATAAGGAACCTAAGATACTAGCCCTTAAACCTATACACTCCTCCCTCTAGCACTAATACCCCCTTCTCAACTAATCGTCCCAGCGCCAGATCCCAGTAGAAGCCGAACTCGCTAGGCTCAAGACCATACCATTCCTTGAATAATTCGGCCAGCTTATCACCTGCTAATCCGTTCTTGGCTCTATCATCCTCCTTGAATATCCTTGTAATGAACTGTTGTAGGTCCTCAAGCCTAGTCCACGGGTATTGGAACCAGACCCAATCCTTAACCTCAAGGTGGTAATAGTCTGGCTCGAACTTCGCAACGGGACTAATCCATTGGAGTGCAGCTATGCGTAGATCTTCGGGCTTCCACTCCTTAAGGATGAACTCTTTGGCGAGCAGTAGTGTTTCACCTGTATCAACTATATCGTCTACTAGGAGGACCTTCATGCCTGATAGATCTACTTTGAATGGATACTTGAGTATAGCCTTCTCTGCAGCCTTCGCAGCCTCAACCCAGTGCTGGCTCTGTATGCTGAGCATGTTTGTCACGTCGAGGAAATCGGCTAGTAGTCTCGCGGGCACATATCCACCCCTTGCAACAGCAACTATAATATCGGGCTTATACCCGGATTCCCTTATCTTCTCAGCCAGCCCCCTGCTCCACTCTACAATCTCATCCCAGGAGACTAGCTTCACAGGCACCCTCGCCATTAGGATATTCACCAAGATAGACCTACATGTGGAGAATTAAAAGTTAATCGAGGGATTATGGTAGGCTTTCGGCAATCTATAGGCATATACCAGTACTTCCTCGCCCGGCTGATACTCCCTGTTCAGGGTGAGGGCTAGACCGTCCGCCATTGACAGGGCGATTGACGCGCTGCTATGCTGCATTTTCTTCTCCAACGGCGTAGCATATAGTTGACCGTCCTGGAAAGATAGCTTTACCTTGATCGGCCTGGGCCTCTTAATCCTCAACGGCTTTGTTAGCTTGGCCCATACGAATGGTACTGCAGGTGGTGTCTCCACATTCCCGATATATGATAGGAGCGGGTAGACTAGCCTCACGAATCCGTGAAGGGCGCTTATCGGATAACCAGATAATCCAATGATGGGTTTGCCATTAACAACTACTGCGCTGGTGGGTCTGCCTCCCTTAACGAATAGTCCTCGGAACACTAGTTCCCCTCCGAGTGCTTCTGGTAGCCTGTAGAATAGGTCTATCTCGCTGGGCCCCGTACCACCAGATACGAGTACCACGTCCACGTGGTCGAGTAAGCGTTCAATATACCATACTAGAGTGTTGAGCTCGTCTGGTAGAGTTACGAGGTCGTGGATCTGCACCCAGGGCAGGTATTCGCCGATAAACCATGCTACCAGATCGCCTGTAGTTGCAACTACAAGCCCCTTGAGCACCTTCTCTTTTACAACTTCTGGTGATGATGGCTTGAACAGCTCATTGCCTGTCTCGATGATTGCGACTTTCAAGGGCCGGTAGAATTCAGCCTCGGTAATCCCGACATCAAGTAACGCTACAATATCAAACGGAGTCAGCAGGGTCCCTCTAGGAACGACTACATCGCCCTTCTTAACGTATATCCCTGGCGGGTCAACATTACTCCACTTATCATACTTTTCCTTTACAACAATGTATTCTCCCTCAACATCAACATACTCCTCCGGGACTACTGCATCAGCACCCTCAGGCAGGTACGCGCCGGTAGTCACATATACAGCCTCACCCGGAGAAATACTCAAACCAACATCAGTAACCCCGATAGGAGCCTCTCCTACAACCTTCAACTTCCCGGGCGTATCAACACTTCTAACAGCATAACCATCATACGCCGATTTGGGCCTTGGAGGATGATCGTGAGGCATCACGATATCCCGAGCTACAACGAGTCCCTGGCCCTCCCAGACAGGGAGACTTATCGTCTCCGAGAGGCGTGTAACCTTCTCTTTAAGTAAGCGAAGAGCCTCGTCAACAGGTGTGAGCTTCTCGACGTAACGCGTCATCTAACTGCACCCGGCATTGAATAGATTATTCATACTTGGATAAAACTCTCAACATGTAATGAGAGGATCCAGTCTGTGGATAGCTCTAGGCCTTAGACGGCTCCCTGTAGTGATAGAGTCTCAACCCCCTGCGCTTCACGAGCTCCTCAACGTGGGGATAGAGGATGATCTCTTCGGGCTCAATTGTCGTGACTAGGTCGGGATGGATAGATGCTAGTTTCTCGAATAACCCGGCGTATTCTCTCTTGGGAGCTACTCCTAGCACTACGCTAACCCTAAAGTCCCTTCCAGGCTTAAAACCGGCCTCTACAAGCCTCTCCAACGCTCGTATTTGGTAGTACCATGCATCACTACGTGCTCCTGTCACCCTATAGAAGGCTTCTGGAGTAGGAGCTTTGATAGACACTCTTATGAAGACTCCTCTGGGGATTTCTTTGGGATCGATTCTCCCGGCTCCTAGGAGGATTCCGTTCGTCTCTAGTACGAATAGATAGCCTTTCTTAACTAATAACTCGGCTAGCACCCGAGTATGTTCCCAAGCTATAGTTGGCTCTCCCCCTGTTAGCCTCGCAATCCTGTAGGGTCCCGCCTTTACGATCTCCTCAGCCGCCTGTTGTGGTGAGAGATAGAATCCCTTGTCGGTATAATGTGAGAACATCCACGCCCAGCAGAAGGCGCACCGCAAATTGCAGCCTACAACGTCTCCTGCCACGTTCCCCCCATAGTGGCGCGTGCTTCTTATCCTCCAGTATCTCCTTTCTAAGACTCCCTTCCTATACCTGGATACTCTTTCTTCTACTCTTTCGGAGAGGGCTATTGGATCGTATCCCTGCATCCTATACCAGTCCCCAAGCCATTGGCGGGTCCCATTAGACAGAGGGTCCCTCACACCGTCATTAGCATAATGAATTCTAATCCTAGAATACTTAATCACACGCTAAACTATCAAGAGGAAACGATTCTGGCTTCCAAGTCTCCTCTAGCATTTAGCTAAGTATAATGATCCGCTTCTTGAGAGCATAATGTAGACTCTCTTCCAACCATATGGGTTAGGTAGTTCTACAGTGCAGGAGTATCCCAGAATTGTTGACAGGTCTATTGTCATGTGTTCCCC
>JAADGB010000123.1:12468-15069 GCA_013152575.1 Thermoproteota archaeon
TTCTTATGCAGTGCCCTCCTCTTTTGAGGAGTTCCTTTAATCCGCATGGATCCTCTTCAAGGAGCAGGTCTATGTGGTCCTGCCGTGCTGACTGGCATCCTTTAGGATGTAGAAGTGCTCTAGCATAGGTCCTCTTGTCGTGGCTTGTTATTATTGCTGTGCCTATGTCTTGCTTGCAGGTCAAGCTGGTTAGCCACCTACGAGCTCCTTTATCTTGGAATAGAACCTTATCCACCAGTCTCTTATAGCCTCGTAGTTCCCGATGATGCCCTCCCAGCCTGGAACCCGTATCTCGGCAGCCATTGTCGCGACTATATCCATAGTCTTCCGTGACTCCCATGGTTGTGGTTCGGCACCAGCGCGGAGCTGGTAGAGTGCTATCCTCCTGTAGGTTTTCTTCGCCCTCTCGTATATTCCCTCGTCTAGCCCATAGACTTCCCGGTAGAGATCGTCCAGTATCTTCTCAGCCCATTTTCTATGGAATCTACATATACCAGCGTTGTCGATAGCGAGCTCTGCTATGGCCCTGTTATAGCTATGGACGGCATAGTCCTCGGGATCTGTATAGGAGGGGCTGTAGTTGGTCCAATACCTTCCCTGGACGTAGAGCGGAGCTATTACTCCGGGGCTCCAGTAGTAGTTGGGGGTGAAGTATCCGCTTTTGCCGAAAGCCGCATAGACTAGTAGGTCCTTGAAGCTCCACCCTGTCTTGGAGACCCTTGTCTCATACAGTTCGTCTAGTATCCTCGCGGCCTCCCTCAATCCCTCCAGTGCGATCAGACTGGTATGCTCACCTTTCCTGGAAGCTACCATGTCTATGATCTTCGAGGCGAGAAGGGCGTTTCCATGACTCGCTGCCTCGTCTAATGCTACGGGGTCGAAGACTGGCTTTGTCGATAATCCTATCTCGTCGGGTTCGAGTATTCCTTTGTTTATGGCATCGAATAGCCAGGCAACCATGTGACCCGCTTCTATCGCGTCGAGGCCGTAGTCGTCTAGTTTCTCGACTAGCCTGGCTGAATCCTCTAGGGTGATTACTCCTATCATTGGACCCATGGCGTGGGCTGGCTCATAGTCTATCTTTACACCCCTCCAGAGCTTCTTGCATACAACGCTGCATGGCTCGCCGCATGTCCTCCAGTACTTGCCTGTCCCTGAGAGGAATACCCATTCCTGGAAGGGTTTCCAGAAGCTCCTCATTATCTTCTCGTGCAGGGCTAGCCTCACACCTGGTGAATAGTATATAGTATTGTACGCGAGGGCTGGAACCAGCTCCCTGTAATGCACGTAGTTTACTCCGAATGTCCCACCGGTGCCGAGCTTACCATCATACCTGTACTTTACCGTGGCCTTTTCGAGAACCTTGTAGAAGTTCCCGCCGAGAAGCCTTGAAGCCAGCTGTACAAGCTCTCTTCCCACGGGGTTGGGGGAGCTTGCTACGCCCCCCACAACTATTGCAACTACGCCATGGCCCTGAGCTAATACACTACCGGCCCCACCCCTACTGGCGCTATCAACTACTTGGCCAGCTCTCCCGCTAGAGTCTGGGACCCACGAGAATAATCCCCCGAACCTTGTTGTTAGGGCTCCCGGACCAACCAGTAGTATCCTTGGCTTGTACTTCACTGCCTTCACTCCGAGCTGCTTGGCAATATAATTGTGTAGGGACCGGGTCCCTCCCGGCTTCGACCCGTAGATCTCTTCGAGCTTCTTCCATTCAAGGTATTCGATATCCACCTCTAACCCTGAGGGACCCCCAAAGACCTGTATAATGGCTGGTTCCGAAGAGGACCCCGTGACTGCTATGCCGTGCAGGCCTGTCCTCATGAGGGCATATGCTGCCCCGCCCATTGCGCTGATATGGATGCCGTAGGATATTGGGCTTCGGAATACTGCTATGACCCTATGGGTCCCGAATAGGGGACCCCCTGCGAATGGCCCTATTCCGATGAATAACGGGTTGTGCTTGGATAGCGGCGGGTAGTCCCAGCTAGCTTCCTCCTCGTGGATCGCGAGTCCCGCTTCAATTGCCCCTGTAACGTTCCTCAGAGTCTTCTCGGAGGCTTTACCCGTGCCAGGATCTATTGATAGAATTCTGTAGTCTAGCAATCCCACGCCCCCACATTATACTTGTGATGTACTCCCTTGTATCTATAACTGATATTTCTCCCCGCCGCCACTATAATGTTTTGGGTGGGGATTCTTTGCCTACAGTGGCAGAGTACATGAAGAAAGACCGTATAGTATCATGCTCGCCCGATACAACCCTCAGGGAGGCCTCTAAGCTCATGAGTGAACACGGGATTGGAAGCCTCCTCGTACTAGGCGACGGCCAGAGGCTGGAAGGCATATTCACCGAGAGGGACCTGGTGAAGGCTATCGCCGAGCAGGCTGATCCAGACAAGGCAACAGTATCGGAGCATATGACTAGGCACGTTATAACAGTCGCCCCTTACGAGAGCGTTGTTAAGGCTAGTCAAAAGATGCTGGAACACGGTATAAGGCACATGCCAGTCGTAGACTCCACGGGTAGAGTCCTTGGACTACTAAGCATACGCGATGCATTGAGGGCTATGATAGGGTCCCATGAATTTCCATAAC
>JAADGB010000124.1 GCA_013152575.1 Thermoproteota archaeon
ATAGAGTGGTGGGTTGACACCTACGAAAAAGAATATGGTGCTATCATAATAACTGTGAGGAAGGGAGATAAGACGTACAAGCTCAAAGCTGTAGCATACGACCTCGAACCTTTCGGGACATACCTAGAAGTAAAGGTGATGAAGTGATGGAGATACTGGTATCAGAGTTCCGAGGAACCGAATGGGAGAAAGAGCTGAAAATAGAAGAGGCCAGGGAACTGATGACTAAGGGATACGTGGATGTCGAGCTGGTTTTTTCACCTAAGGTCTTGTGGTTGATTCAGAGGGGGCGGAGGGTGGCGGGTAAGTAACCCCCACCCCCGCAGGCCCCTCCAAGTGAGGGGTGAACGTGATGGCTAAGAAGGGTGGAAAAGAGATGTCCGTGATGGAGAAGCTCGATAAGATAGTATCCGAGAGAAAGGATGAATGGATAAACATAGAAATAGCCAGGGTAGACGCTCCAACCCCCCTATTACTGGAGCTAAGCGTATCACCAGAAGATGAGAACGGCAACAGAGTAGCATACATGAGGCTAAGGACCGCCAGAATCGATAACGCCATAAAGCTAGGGCCACAGCACGTGGAGAGCCTAATACTACTCGGAGAGCTACTGACACAAGAGGATGTAAAGGCTAAGCTGAGAGAGATAGCGCTATGGCTAAGCAAGTTCTCAGCAAACAGGAGAAGGGGAGCAGTCAGGATATCCATCTAACCCCCTTCTCTACCCTAACCCCACTTCTTTCCCTTCCATTTTTTCTATAATCCCCTCTCAGAGGTGATAAACTTATGCCCTACATCGTGTATAAGGGCCTAATATATGATGGTAACGAGTATTTCGTGTTCCTGGAATACAAGAATGGAGTCTACAGACCAGGATTCATACACATAAGCAGAGCATACAGGGCTCAAATCCATCCACTAGGGGGCCCATTCGTAACGCTATACACAGTAGACGATGGGGATATACCCGATAACACCATACCAGTAGCAGAGGTAGTATGCCAAAACATACAGATAATAGGCAAAGCCTACAAGATAAACGTAGACGGGAAATTCATGATAACCGAATCCCTAATAGAAGCCCTCGAATACTGCAAGACAGAAGCAAGAAACCCAGAGATACTATACATGGAATATAAGAGGGTAGAAAAGGAGCTATCAAAGGAGATATCCTAGTTTTTTCTCGTTTTACCCTGTGATGAGTCTTGGGCCGCTATATGATTGATGAGTTAGACCGGCCGGTCTGAGGGGCCCGAGGGAGTGGGGCGGTAGTCCCCTCCCCGGGAGGCCCATCGTCGTATGGGGTGAGAGCGTGGTAGAGGAGAAGGCCCAGGTTGTCCTGAAGGAAGAGGAGGAAATAGAGATAGAGGAAGAGACAATGCAGAAGCCAGCCATAGAAGTAGAGGAGACAGACCACATCTGGCTAGTCTCAGAGGGAGACGAGCTAGACGCCGTAGTAACAAAGATAACACACGGTAAGATGAAGCACCTACTACCATCGAGGCTATTCGAGGACGAGAGATGGAAGGAGAGAATGGAGAGGATAGCAGACAGGTACGGCATAAAGGTATGCTTCAAGATAGAGAACCTAGGAGTCGAGGACTGTGACGTGATACTCTACAGCTTCCACGAGAATGCGAGATACCCCAAGATAGCCGCCAGATACAAGGAGTTCTACAAGGGACAGAAGATAAAAGTCAAAGCCAACAACAAGGGCAGATTCAAGATAGTCTAACCCCCCCCTCTTTTTTTCCCTCTTTCTCCCATGTAGAGGGGTGATAGTATGAAGGCTAAGGTCGTGGAGTATACGGCTATGATACAGGTTAAGGAGATGAAGAAGATAGAGAGTTTCATAAGAATAGTAGCTAAGCTGATATGCAAGCTAAGAGAGGAGCTAGAGGACATCAGAGAGACGGACTATGCATTCAGGCTAGTACTGAGATTCGGAGAAGTAAAGATAGAGAGCAACGGATGGATCTACGTCAAGGCCAACGCACTAGAGAACCTGAACGGAGTAGTAAAGCTCGTAATGGAGGCGATCGAGAATGAGTGAGGCGATAGAGTCTATGGTACCCCTCCTGGTCGAGACATTCACGCTAGCCATGGAGCACAGAAAGAGAGACATAGCGAAACTAGCAGTCGAGGAACTCAAGAAGATAAAGGAGAAACAGAACGACATAGCATGGATATACGAGGGAGAAGACACCAGAGTAGCCTCTAGGCTAACAGTCCTAATGACGTACTACGGACAACTACTGAGTAAAGCGTGTATGGAGAGGGAACAGAACTTCGAATACTGTCGTGTCTACACCGCAATATCAATGGCCAGCATATACTCTCTAGCATCCGAGCTAACGATCGAGTACATGAAAGAAGAATATGGAGGTGAAGGTGATGGAGAAGTTGGTGGAGAAGAAGATATTCCTACGTGAAGACCAAGTCGAAGAGATAGAAAAGCTATCCAAACAACTAGACTGGCCCTTCTCTAAGACAATACGCAAACTCCTAGACGAATGCCTAAAGGAGAAGGAGGCGAAGGAGAATGAGCAAGCATGAGTTCCTAGCGGGAGTACTGGTAACCATCTTCATACTCATAATAATCAATATCATCGCCGTTGTCTATGTAACCTCACCTTCAACAGAAAAAATGGAGACTCAGACCAACGGCTCAGAGAAAACCGAGATAACAGTATACAAAGAAGTATCACCAGAGATAAAACAAACAATACTATGGTACGCATTCATAACAACGACACTAGTAATAATCCTATCACTACTAGTCGCCGGAATCTACACGATAGGCGAATAAGGTGATAGAAATGGAGACATGGAAGATAGTATTCATACTAGGCGCGACCATGGTAACACTCTCATTCGCGGTATACCTTGGAGTTCTCTTCTTCGGCCCATCATACACGATAAGATGGAGCGCATCAATAGAGGGAGTAGACTACTACCAGGTAACCGACGACGGAAAACTAATCGTAGTAAAGGGGAGCGACTCAGCAGTGATACACCTGAAAACAGAGCTGAGCTACTGGGACTTCCACAGCCTACAGGAGTTCCTGCTAGTACTGATGGGATCAACAGGGCTAGTGTTAGCCCTAGTCTCACCAGCATTCGACAGCAAGGACCCATAAGGTGAAGCAGAGATGAACGAGACAATACCAGAGGGCCTGAAGGAGATACTCAGGATAGCCCACAAGTCGGCAGTCCAGGCGATAAAGGAGGCGATCGACTTGGGGCAAATGATGTCCTTCTCATACTGCTACAGGGTAATAATGTCGATCTACAAATGCACCTACAGATGCCACGCAGAATATCTAGAAAATGAATCAAAGGACAAGACCACGAGCGACCTAATGGATTGCGTCTACAAGTGTATAGATGAGGCGAGGGAGAAGGTGGTCCTCTATGGGTAAGGAGGACGCATTACTGGTAATAGGAATAACAGGACTCATAATGCTCGTGCTAGGGTTTCTGCTGGGAGCATACGGACTATACCATGTGATCAACTACCTAATATCCCTCCTACCACCAGATGTCCAGGAGAAGGCACAGGACATGCTAGGCGGTCTAGCCCTCTTCGTTATAGGCTACTTCCTAATGGAGATCGTAGACAATGAAATGAAGAAAGGTGATAGGAGTGGCTAGGAAGACTGACCCCGCACGGATAGCGGAGTGGATAGAGTCCAGGAACGAGATAGAGCTGACGGGGCTGTTCAGGGACTACGTGGAGAACCCCTCCCCAGAGCTGTGGAAGGAGATCATAGACCACATCAACTGGATGATAGAGGAGGACTGGGAGCCGATATGGCTACAGTCAGGGATGAATATGGATCCCGACAACGTGAGGGAGATACACGACTTGATAAGAGACTGGATAGAAAAGCTAGGCAGGGAAGTGGGGATGCCCGAGGACAAGATAGAGGAAATCAAGGACATATTCTCGTCAAAGTTCTCACGTGTGACCGGGATATGGTGGTGAGGCATGAGCGAGGAGCCCCCATACCTAGTCTCAATCGAGATAGAGATACCCAAGAGTGATGTATGGGATCACATAGCCTCAGACGTGGTATGGAGGCTACTGAGAAAGAAGGGAGTACACGAGATAAAAATCAAGGCACTAGCCAGGAAAGTACACGCCGAGATAGTAGTACCCGAAATAGAGGACGCGATAAAACTACTACAGCAACTGATAGACCCAGAGAAATACAAGATAACACACTTCCAGGTAACACAACTAATAGACGTGTAGGTGAACCGATATGCTAAATGAGGAGAGATTCGAGGAGTTCCGGCTATGCATACACAACTGCAACGTTGAATGGACTAAACATAGAGATTGGAACAAGCTACAGGAATGCCTCAAGAGATGCGTAGACGAATACCTATAAGGAGGTGATGAGCATGAAGGGGGCCGAGTACTACCTACTGAAGGCTGCATACCATGAGATAGTCATGGCGAAGGAGTATCTATGGAAAGCGGAGACAGCGCTAAGAGTCATAGGCGAGAACACCCAGGGCCACATGAGGAACATGCTAGACAAGACGGCCGATAAGATAGTCGCTATAGTCAAGGAGATAGAGTGGGCGGAGAAGATGATACACCGCATGACCCTAGAACAGTTCCTCCTAGACCTAGAAGAGGAGGGAGAAGACAATGCTTAAGGAGGAGCTGATGAGGGAGATACTAGCCTACATAGAGAGGAAGGGCAAGAGCTACTTCACCAAGGACGACCTATACCGCTACCTCCTATTCAAGCACAGGAGCAACCTAGACATCACCATAGAGACCCTAACCAGGAAAATACGAGAACTAGCAGACCAAGGCTTCCTGCATAGGGTCTGGAAGGGGCAGAGAGTCTACTACGTACCCATAGTCTCCAGGATAAGAGCCTACCTCTACGAGGTGGAGAAGAGTGAAGGAAGTCAAAATAGAAGCTGAGGACCTAGACGAAATGAAATTCATACTAGACATACTATTCAGGAAAGGAGAAGACGTATACATAGGATACACCACACAATGCAGTGGAGCCATCTGCTTATATCTAATCTACATATTCGGCGTGCCAGACAAGCTAGGATACCCAATAAGAGCTACATACAAAGCAGGAATATGCCACTACATCTATGCCGGATGCAAACCCATAGAAGAAGGAGTCAAAAAGCAATACAACGAACTAGCCAACTATGCAAAGACACACGGTTTAGCAGTATGGGGTAAAGAAACATGAGCGAGATACTAATACTGCTTGAATCCCTGCTGATATTCAGCTTCACACTACTGATAATAATAGCATGGCAGACACTAAAGGCTGACACCGACTATATTAGGTCGAAAGTGAGGAGGATAGAATCGGCATTGGAGGAGCTGGAGGCCAAATACTATCAGTTAGCGAGAGAGATCCAGAGGATAGAGAAGGATCTAATCCTCATATCTAAGAGGATGGAGAAATGATAATCGGGATGTACCTACCGAGAAGGGCCGTAATGAAAGACAGGAGCAAGGCATATCCGACATGGGGAGTGGGAAGCAAATGGAGAGACAAACATCTAATATTCTTCGACATAGATGGAAAGGGCATAACGAATGTCATAGAGTACCTAGTCGCCAGGGACATACCCTTTATCGTGATGGAGACAGCTAAGGGGTACCACGTCATAGGCCTGGAACTCGTAACATGGAAGCAACTCAACTCAATGTGGACGGCATTGAAGCCGGCGATAGACAATAAGTGGATTACGTTACAGCGTAAGCGAGGATTCGCAGTGCTACGAGTCTGCGGTAAGTACCCGTGCCAAGACATAAAACCCGTCCTTGCATATTATCCCAAACCGGTTGACCCGGAAGCGCTGAAGTTTCTTTACCTCTACCTCAAGATGATAAGCGTCTGCAGGAGGCTGTTGGGCCAATGCCGGAGATAAGAGTCAGGATATCAAACCAGATATACAGGGAGCTCAGGAAGCTCCTATCCACCATGACCTGGAAAGAGATAATCGAGGCCGCACTAGCCAACTACATCAAGCAAATGAAGGAGGACCCCACCGACAAGCTCAGATGGGAGATAATCAAGACCTACACCGAAGCCCGAGCGATAAGGCGTGTCATATGGATGTGGCACAGACTAAAGGACATGGAAGACCTAGCCGAGCGGAGAATGCTGGGAGGAGTAGGAGTAGACGAAGTCGAGCAAGTCCTAGCCCTAGCCCTAAAGAAGCGGATAGCAGAGGGCAAGAAGCTAATCGAAGAGTACCTCTACAAGCTCAAGGAGGAAGGATTCGAGGTAGACGACGTGATAAAGGAGATAGAGAAGATAGAAGCCGAGATAAAGGAGGAGACCTGGTGATAGGGAATGCCCAAGTATTCAGTCTCAGATTTACTCAAGTGCCCCTACTTCAAGCCCTGGAAGGAAGTAGAGGTAGCCAAGGAGAGAGGGAGGAGGATGCATGAGATGATACAGCAGTGGTACCTGGAGAAGCATCCCAATGCAGAAACCGAGGTACCAGTAGAGTACACCTTCACGGTAGGGAGAGAGGAGTACACAATCAACGGTAAAGCGGATATCGTAGACCCCGATGGGAGGAAAGTCATAGAGATAAAACCATGGACACCAAGCCCCCAGAGGAGATGGGACTACATGCTACAGCTCAGCTTCTATTACACACTCATACTACAGCAAAGGAACTGGGACTGGGGTAACCCCTACTGGATATTCTACTACCCCAAGCAGAAGACATTGAAGCTAGACATAATCAGACCCATAACCATAAGACGAGACGTGCTACCATTCATCAAGCAACTAGCAATCGTGAGAGAGAAGCTGGGAGTAATGCCGATAAAAGGCGGGTTCTGCACGCTATGCAAGTACAAACGAGAGTGTAAACCCGTTTTTTCCATGCCCTCCCCTGGTTCTAGATTCTTAACTCTATCCAGAGTTAAGGGGTGAGAGTGTGAAGTATAGAATCTATAGGTACCTGGCTATAAGGCCCCTAGACGGTAGTTTTTGGATGATAGACATAGAGGACAACCCAGCAATAACAAGAGTAGCGATAACATCACTGAACGGACCGAGCAGTATCACCTTCTCCCTGCTAAAGAGATTCGGAGACGCCGGAGTAAAAATCTACATAGGCCCATTCATGCTGATACTAGAGAGGAGGAGAGACGTAGACAGCATACTAGACAAGCTAGAGCACTTCCTACAGAACCAAGTAGAAGTAATAGCGACAATAAAGGAGTACGAGGGAGACGAACCCCCCTGGATGACAAACTAGGAGGTGAAAACGTGATGTATAGGCTATACAAGTATCTAGCAATAGACCCCGTGACCCTCAGGATATACGAGATAGCAATCACGGAGACGGAATATAGGGTCGAGGTAGGAATCTTATCACAGAACCATGACGCCTACATAGAATTCAGTCTGAAAAAAAGAACTGGAGAATCAAAGATTACGATACACGTGGGCCTAGTAATCACGGAGATAAGAGGCCTACGTAAGATAAACGATATACTGAATCAAATCGAACACCTACTAACGAAGAGACTAATAGTAATAGCAACGATAAAGGAGTATGAAGGAGACGAATCCCCATACTGGTGATGGAAATGTCTGAGCCAAAAGTGTTTGAGAAGACATACCTCCTATACCATAGGCCATCACGGAGCCTGCTAGAGTACTACATATACAGCCGCGAAGACTACACGGGGATAGAGCTGGAATCGAGAGACTACAGCCTACACATAGAGATACACCTATACGAGGACACCACGATAGCCAAGGTACACCTACTACTAGTCGAAGAGCTGAGATTCATAGACGACGAGGCGAATAAGATACTCGATATCGTAGAGCAGATACTACAGGAGTCAGAAGTCCTAGCCGAATGGGATGAACCATGACCAGGCCGATAACAGTCAAGCTACCACCGAAGCTGACAGTCAAGCTATACAAGCTAGCCGAGGAGTACAACATACACATAGCAGAGATAATCCGAGCCTCCCTAGTTTTTTTCCTCTCCCTAAACCCCCCTAAGGGGCTGGTGGAGTACTATGACAAGATGGCTTATCTTGATGTGGACTACACTCTTAATCATCGGGTTCTTCCTATATGTAATAACTGTAGAGCTAATCAAGTTCACAGCAGGCCTGGAGATACCCTCAGAGACAAAGGCGGAAATAATGGTAATCATAGCCCTCACGATGACCCTCGTGTGGCTCCTCCTGGTAATGGGAGTCTTGCTAGAATTAAAGTCCTCAGATTCGTAACTAGGATGAAGATGGAGAGGCTGATGAGAGATGAACGTGTTATGGCTCAGTGAGTGCCCGTATACAGGCTCTGGTTTCGGCAAAACCACGTACTATCTAATCAAGGAGCTCAAGAGTCAGGGATTCAAAGTCGTGTCCTCCTGTTTCGCTACACCACTATATCTAGAATATGAGGGAATCCCGATACTGCCCTTCCCCAGGGAAATGAACTCGCTACCAAAGCTACTAGAGGTAGTCACCAGGAGATACGGGAAACCAGATGTGCTGGTAATGTTTGGTAGCCCCTGGACGGTACCCTGGACCTCGGTCCTGACGCAAGTCGACGCAGTAAAGAGACGAGTCAAGATAATAGGGTACTACGTACATGAGGCCCACCACATACCGACAGCGATCAAGTGGTGGTTCGGCCGAGCACACCTAGTAGCGACGCCGACGAAATACGTAGCTAAAGTGCTGAGATTCCAGTCCGAGAGAATCCATGTGGTACCCCACGGAGTGAACCCCGGGCTATGGAACCCAGCCAGGTACAACCCGCCAAGGGAGGATGTCATAGGGATGATAGCCAAGAACCATCCAAGGAAGCGATGGGATATGTGGCTAGCTACACTGGCATTCCTAAGGAAGGCCAGGAGGAACGTGAGGGGCCTAGCCTTCACCTCCGTTAGGGGATACTGGCATCTAGACAAGCTCACAGCCTCGGTATCCGAATTCCTGAGAGTAGATATACCAATAACCATACTAGACGAGTACGACGCACAAACCGGCATACCGGAAAACGCTCAAGTAGAGGTAGTCTCCAAGATGAAGATACACCTACTCATATCGATGGGGGAAGCCTGGGGACTACCAGTAACGGAGACGCTAGCCCTAGGGATACCCAACATAGTAGTGGATTACCCGGCGATAAGGGAGTGGTGCTCCTCAGCTTGCATCTACATACCCGCGGAGGGCCTATACTGGAGCATAGACGGCCTACTACACCCAGTCCCCGAGATAGGAGCAATCCTAGACAAGGTAACCGAGGTCCTAGACCACTACCCTGAATACAGGGACAAAGCCGAGAAGGCAAGTAGATGGATAAGGAAACAATTAACATGGAAGCAGGCAGGCAAGGAGATGATAAGAGCAATAGATAAAGTCATGAATCTGGGAGACGAGCTAGTAACCGACGTAGACCCGATACTCAGAAAGATAAAGGTGAATAAATCATGATCGGGATAGACATAGGCTGCGGAAGCTACTGTCGCCTAGACTATTGCGTGGATACACGCTTCGACTGGCCCAGGAAGTCAAGCCACCTAGACGTATACCTCCCAAGAGTGGAAATCGACTCCCCGAAGACATACATACAAGCCGATGCACATGAGATACCCCTACCATCAGGAGTAGCAGAGCTAGCCTACATGATACACAGCCTGGAGCACATGAACTGCCCAATGAAAGCCCTACTAGAGGCCAGGAGGCTACTCAAACCATACGGGAGGCTATACATCATAGTACCCAACCCAGAAAAGAACAGTGCCGGCTGGAGAGACCCCGAGCATAAGTATTCATGGACAACAGCAAGCTTAAAGAATCTATTAGAAGCCTCGGGATACCACATCCTACTCATAGAGAAGATAGTATACGAACTAGACATACTAGCCATAGCGACACCAGCTAAACTGAGGTATATCCTGGCATTCGACGTAGACGGAACCCTAAAGCCATACGGAGGCCCGATACCACTAAGCGAGGTATTCGAGTATGAAGATAAAGCTATGCTCATGCTACTAACCGGAAGAGAGGACCACATACAAATAAAACATGAATACGGATTCGACTACAGCTTCCAATACAGACCCGGGATATTCACGTATCTCAATCACGTACTAGCTAAGGATACGGTTAAAGTCTACATAGCAGACAACATTGAGAGAAAGAGAAACGCCGAGGCTAATGGATGGATATTCATGAAGCCAAGCGAATTTCTAGCCAAGGGACCACCCTAACCTCTTCATAGCTAACATTAGGAGGATGAAGCCATAACCCATGCTCTCCGAGTAGCTCCCCGTGATCACTAGTAACCACTATCACATCCATCTCTTTTTTGAACTCCTCAACCAGAGCCCTAGCATAGGTTAACCCCAACTCATAGTTAATCTCATACAGCCTCCTAACATAATCAGGACTCAACTCCCCCCTCACTATCATATCCCTTATCACCACATCAGCCCCAAACCTACCCCTCGTTATCTCCCTCCACTTCCTAGTAAAGGGAGTCCCGAAAGCGGGAGGCAGATGAGGCTGAATAAACCAAACCACCATCCTATCATAAGGCTCATTAAGGACAGCATCAACTACAGCATCAGGTGGTACAGTCAATAGCTCATCATCCCAGCCCCAGTCCCATACATCAATCACTCTCTTGAAGTGTTCCCAAGCCCTCACCCCCTTAACCTCCCTCTTTGAGTTCAAGAAAGCATTAGCAGAGTAAAGGTAAGCGTCATACCTCCCCTTAAATACAGTCCTGAAGTAATAGTCCGTACACGACTCAAGACTCCAGGCCCTAGTGTATTTACCCTCGATCCTATTCAGCCTCTCAAAGTAGTCAGCCCGACCAGCATCGAGATAGATAATCATCCATCTCCTAGTGTTGTCATTGATTATGGGATAAAGAAGGGAAGTCTGAGATACAAGGCCAGGCATACCAGGACACCCACGTAGAACCCAGCCATATACTCCCTAAGCTCCAAATAGCCGGTATCACCGAGTCTAATACTCTCCCATATCTCATATAATACGAATCCTAAGAAACCAAGTACAGGCAAGACTGGACTAATGAATACAGAGATAGATGTAATAAAGCCAGATAGAAAATGAAGAAAAGAAAAAACTATGGACTTCATTTCTTCACCCTTCTCCTGAGTATCTGGAAGCTGTTATTGGTAACCACTGCGCCTAGTATCACGTTCCACGTCCATAGAGCCGCCTCTAGGTCCCCGCCCATCAGGTATATCAATAGCGGTAGTATTCCCACTCCTATGAATTTAAGTGTCCATAAACCGAGGAATCCCAGTCTCTCTAGTATCAGCCTAGCTATCGGGTTCATCTCCCTAGCCCCATACCTGGAGATACCAACCTTAGTTGTTATGAAGTCAACTAGATTCAGGAAAACCCAGATATAGAGTGCATCATAGAACTCCTGGGGCATACTACTCACCTCCTCTTCCTCCTAGCGAGTATGAACGCTCCAGCGATTAATAATAGTAGCCACCATGGGAACCCAGCTTCAGACGGGGCGAGAGCCGCAGTTACGGTAACGGATGGAAGCGTATAGCCCGGGTACGTCAATACTGATAGGTGTCTCTGCGTCTGGTCCATGAACCCATCGTCTGGGTCGTAATCTACAATCATCGTCTCTCCCACAATAACTAATTCACCATTGTACTCTAAGCCATCAACATAGAAGAAACCGTTACGCCAGGGCCTCTGCGGAGCAGTAGCGATTCCAGTGGCGAACGTCTTAATCAGTGTATACGATGAGAAGTCAGCCGATAGCTTATATAACTCTAGAACGTGATCACTGTAGTTGATGTTATCGGACGCCGTACGCTTGGTTCTCAGGGCATACCACTCATTACCGACTCTCTTAACTATAGGCAACTGCGCAGGAAGCGGCACAGACGCTATATCCGTCCACGTCTGGCCCAGGTCAGTAGACTTAGACACAACAACACTCGACGGAGAAGCTGTAACCGCATGCGTCATATAGAATGCCCCATCTGAGTCTATGTACAACTTATTGTACTTATGACCACTAAACAGTAGCTGTGGAGTACTCCATGTTACACCCTGATCAGTAGATGTCAGCCTGTATATGTCGAACTGAGTAGTACCACCAGCAAGGAATAACACCCAAGTACCATCCTTAAGCACCACAAGGTTAGACTCCTCCATTAGGCTCCATCCAAGCTGAGACAACGAAACAACATCCTGTACATACTGCCAGTTAGCCGGGTCCCTCGGATCACCACACGCCTTCCACAACTCTATCACTCTACCAGTATCCTCCGCCTCACCATGCTT
>JAADGB010000125.1:0-1982 GCA_013152575.1 Thermoproteota archaeon
ATATATCCTACCACTCTGGCCGGCACCACTACCCATAGTCATACCGAATAGTGGGTAACCACTATATGAACCGGTTATAGTACCGACAATAGAGCCAGTGGAATCCTTCAATGTAGCAGTAACCGTAACGACCACAGATGCTGAGTCATAGGTTACATCAACCTCGAATGTATAATCCTGATTCAAACTAATAGCCGTTACGGTAACGCTAGCCAACACCGTGGAAACACCGCCAGGTATATCCTTCTCGACAATACGTAACGCTGAAGCTCCGTTGCTATACTCAACAAACACTATCGTTGACTCGGTACCTCCAAACGCGACACCAAAGCTATAGTCAAGCGTGACGCTAGCTAACTGCGGATTAAATACAACCGATGCAGTATAACCCTGCTCAACATGCGGGAATACCGGCTGAAACACTACCCCTACCGCGTATGTCGTGCTAGTGTCATCCATGTAACATCCATTCACGTCGCACCCGAAACTCGGGTAGTAACCCGCCCCCTTATTAAGGTATTTTACGTATATCCCCCTAGGAGGCCACGTCTCAACCGTGAAATCCCTAGTATACCTAGTAGGCACGCTACCACCCCCCTACCATAGCCCTACTCTATCCATCGACTCTTTTATCTTTTAACATCAACAGTATCTCCTCCTGAGTCCTCGATATCCTCTCCATATTATCAGATACATGATTAAGCATCATAGCCATCTGCTTCTGAGTATCAACGATATTCTGGAGAGCAACCGCAACCCTGTTAGTAACCCACCATACAAGATAGAGAGCTATAGCCCCCACAATCCCATACTGCGTAGCCAACTCAAACAATGAATCCACAACCATCACCTCCCTCTAATGATTATTGGTCCACCACGAGCAATGAAACTACCAGCTATAGCTCCAGCCGCACCGCCAATCAAGCCCCACTTAAGCCTAGCATCCCTGTACCCCTTATCGTAGTATGCCTGCATCATCTTACCTGCATCGTCTATTTTAGACTTAGCGATAGATGCAAGGGCATCAACGTCAGCGTGAAGGAGATTACAATCCCCCTGAGATATATTATATTTCTGGCATACATAATCAATATCCTTGTGTGCTTTCTGTGCGGCATCATCTATCTGTTGCTGTGATGTGCCAACCCACGTGGTAATGGCTCCCTTATCAGTTACTATGTATATCTTTTCGGGTGAATCACCTTTACTGAGAAACTTTGATATAACATATAAGGCCGCAGTAGTTATGACTACAGATGCCACCAAGCCCACAGGGCCACCAACTATGCCCGCTATCCTGGTAGCCCCGACAATAGAGGCATAAGTCGCTGTACCAGCAACGAGCCAGTTGAATACATTCTTTATCTCATCAAAGCCAAAGCCGAGTGGAATCAATAACTTAACAGTTATACGGTAATTGGTGAAGTCGAAATTGAATCCATAGACTCTACCATTTATAATCGGTGATATAGTATAGAACGCTAGGAGATTCTCTATAGCCGCCGGATCTTGATTGATTAATTCACCGATAGCATTTATTATAGCGGTGCTCATAACTCTCGGCTTAAAGTATTTGCTCATGAAGAATATCATATCCTGATAAGAGCCAAACTTAAACGTTATCTGCAAATCAGCCCATCTACCCCAACCAGTATCAATGCCCCACCTAGGTATAACAAGGCGACCCTCGTTACCCCTATGGTAATACAGTAATGTAATAAATCGATCATTCTGCGAATGCGGTATAAATGGCGTATTAGGTGGTAATTCCACCGATACACTAGTAAGTAAATCGTACACTACAACCTTCTCTAAATAGAAGGTATCCGTTAACGATTCAGATGATTCAGTTATAATAAACGGTAGATATATTGTTGTTGTGCCATTGTTGATTCTAAGATTATATATCCCCTGACCGGGTATATTCCCGAGATTCCACTGTGCATCAAGAAAGTCACCGATGTTCGCAGTCAATGGACTAG
>JAADGB010000125.1:1988-3278 GCA_013152575.1 Thermoproteota archaeon
CGTTGAAGCAGTCAAGGTGATAGAAGCTGTAGTAACAAGCCCGCCACTAGCATCGACAAGCTCTATTGTTATAGTCTTAGCTCCATCAGCGTAATAGTACAACACAGGCTGAGTTATGTTACCCGGAACCCATATATGTATATCTAACTGCGCATAATCCACCATACCCCAGCACCAATAGAAAAAAAGAAGGAGAGAGCTTAAAAAAATTCCTCTAGGGGAAGATTACGAGGTTTACACTCTGATCTTGTCTGCAAACGTCTTCTTGAATGTGCCATCAACGACTACCAGATCGTGGTCTCCAGAGGCCATAGCAGTTGTCAGGTTTATTGTGTCGGTGCCACTTATCGTGTAATCGGTGCCACTTACTAACTGTACTCCATCAAGGTATATCACGGCACTCGCCAGGTTATCGAAGTTCTTACACTTAATGGTGTTAGCGTCCTGAGCCCAGCACACGGGCTCCTTGTTCACGAGATAGCGTAGCTCCTTCATCATACCATAATCGGCCATAGCATCAGTTATATACCCAACTATTGACTCCTCCTCAAGCATCGACTCAGGCAGTAGCATCTCTACAGCGATCCCGCCGCCGATACCAACTATTGCCTCGGTGTGCTCCTTAGTGTACTTCCTTAGATACTTAGATGCGAAATCGACAGCAAGGCTTGTACCATAGAATAGCAGACCGCTTCCTAGCCTCTTCCTTAAGACCTCGACTATATCCTCTCTCCTAACCCTGATGTCTACCATCGCATCTCACCCCCTTACTCGCCCAGGAACTTCAGGTATAGACTTCTAGGCCTGTAGTAGGTGCTCCTGTAGCCGGCAGGCGGAGTCCTTGTAGTGAACTTCTTACCAGCCAGCGCTCTCCGTATTGCCTCGATCCTCTCTTCTACTGACTTACCCTTGTTCTCGGCAGATACCTTACCAAACTGGCCCCACACCTGCTTCTGTGCATCGCTGGCTCCCTTGTCGAACTCCCTCACGTGGCTCCATGGAGGCGGGTTCCTGAAGTAGAAGAACTTCCTCACTGTTACTCCTACTTCCTTAGCCGCCTTCGCTAGTTTGCCGCTCAGCCAGGGGTTCCTAGCAAGTACTAACACAGGGGGCTTCTCTATGTTTACCATGACCATACCATATCACCCATGCCCAGTCCTCATGTTAGAGAAAAACAAGTAGGAGGTAATATATCTTACGCTAAATGAATCTAATTTCACCACTCCTAAGCTTATGATACAACTCCTCCAGATCCTCCCTCCTAGTACACCTACAGTTCTCATCACAATA
>JAADGB010000126.1:0-11645 GCA_013152575.1 Thermoproteota archaeon
CCTATTTTGAACGGTTGATGTTGTTGCTAGTAGGCCTACCTTTGATACTCCGAGCTTCTTGAGCTTTCTTAGTACTGCTTCTCTGATGTCTATGAATTCGATGTCGCCTGCTTGTTCTAGTAGTTCGTCGTCGATGAAGATGTGGGGTGTGTTTGCGGCTAGGAGTATTGTTTTGGCTCCGGCATTGTGTAGCCCCTTTAATGCAGTCATTAATAGTTCTCGTGCTTTTTGCCTGTCTCCTTCTTTCGCGGCTCTACACATCTCTTGTACCGGTATACTGTATATGACTATCTTTGGGTCTACTCCCTTCTTCTCCCTGTAGGCTTCTACTAGGAACTTGTAATAGAGTATAGTTGAGTATGGGCTTAGTCCACCTATAACGCCTATTGGCGAGTCCAAGCTAGGTCCACACCGAAAGGGATAGTGTTATTTCTGGTAAAATAATGGTTGGTGGAGGGATTACTCTTCGACTGGTCCTATTACTTGCCTGCCTACTAGCTTGTTTATCCTCTCTACCTCTTGGTCGACCCACTTTTGGATCTCTTCGATTTCCTCGTCTGTTAGGTGGCGGAATCTGCCCTGCATTCTCAGGTAGTGCCTCACGTGTTTTCTCCTGGCTACTGGTACTGTTACGTCGAATTCTCCGTGATCTAGCTCCCAGTTTATCCACATTCCGGTCTCTGTTGCTAGTCTTGCTACTTTGATCCCGTATCTTGGGTCGAATCTCCATCCCGTCGGGCATGGTTGTATGACGTGTACGAATGAGGGTCCCTCGACCTCTAGGCCTCTCTTGAACTTGTTTAGCATGTCTAGTGGATAGGCCGGGTTTGCTGTTGCCACATAGGGTATCCTGTGGGCTGCGATTATGTCTGCTATCGGCTTCTTCGGCCTTCTCTCTCCACGCCATACTTTTCCAGCTGGCGTGGTCGTTGTCCAAGCGTATTGCGGGGTTGATCCGCTCCTTTGTATACCTGTGTTCATGTAGGCCTCGTTGTCGTATAGCACGTACATTACGTTGTGACCTCTCTCCAGCATGCCTGATAGGGACTGGAAGCCGATGTCGTATGTTCCTCCATCTCCTCCTAGGACGATTATGTTGATCTTCTTGTTTGGATCTATGACGCCCTTCCTCTGTAGGACTTTGATTGCCGCCTCAACCCCGCTTGCTGCTGCGGAAGCGTTTTCGAATGCCAGGTGTAGCCATGGAATCTTCCAGCTCGTGTAGGGGTATGGTGAAGTGGATACCTCTACACAGCCGGTCGCGTTTACTAGTATGGTGTTCTTGCCAGCAACCTTTAGTAGGTGTCTCACTATTGTTCCCGCCGTACAGCCAGCGCATAGGCCGTGTCCTGGAGCGAATAGCTCCTCGCGTGGGATCTGGGTTAAGAGCCTGAACGCCTTCTTCTTAGCTACCGGCTTACTCATACCTCACACCCCTTACTCCCCAATAGAGGGATTCATTTGGTATTCGTCCTCTCTCGAGGAGCTTGCGTGAATAGTCTACGATCTCCTTTATCGTCTCCTCTGTGATCCTCCTCTGCCCTATTCCTGCGATTATGCTGAGTATGGATGGCTTATCTGCATCGTGGTAGAAGGCTGACATGACCTCTAATGCTACTGGTCCTGCTATTCTTGCTCCATAGGATATTGCCTTGTCTATCACTACTACGAGCTTAGCGTTCTTCAACGCGTTCTTTACATCTTCAGCGGGGAATGGTCTCCACAGCCTTATCCTTAGTCCTCCTACTTTGACACCGTTCTGCCTCATCATGTCTATTGCTTCCTTTATTGTTCCGAAGAGTCCGCCGTAGGCTACTAGTATTATGTCGGCGTCGCTCGTCATGTACTCCTCGACTAAACCATAGCCCCTGCCAAAGTATTCGGCGAATACCTTATCTGCCTCCCTTGCCTTCTCGAGGGCTTTCTCCATGGCGGCTACCTGCTGGTATTTGAACTCGTAGTACCACTCTGGGCTTGCAAGTGTACCCATAGTTACCGGTCTCTCGGGGTCTAGCTTGATCCTGTTGTAGTTCTTGGGGGCGTATTTGAGGATTGGCTCGTTGTTCTCTGGCACTAGTACTGGCTCGTAGGTGTGGCTCATGATGTATCCGTCGTAGGCTACTATTACGGGTAGCATAACCTCTGGATCCTCTGCGATCCTAAAGGCTTGGACCACGCTATCGTATACTTCCTGAGCTGTTGAGGCTATGATCGTGATCCAGCTTGTGTCTCTCGTATTCATTAAGTCGCTGTAATCGTTCCAGATGCTGATTGGCGCTGAGAGTGCTCTGGTTGCAACACTCATTACTACAGGTAGTCTGAGACCGCTTGCGATGTGCAATATTTCATGCATTAGTTCTAGGCCTTGGCTTGCCGTCGCCGTAAATGCCCTGGCTCCTGCGGCCGATGCTGCTATTGTTGCGCTTAGTGCTGAGTGTTCGCTTTCTACGTGTATCATTTCGGCGTTTAGTTCGCCGTTTGCTATGAATTCGGATATCTTTTCTACTACTGTGGTTTGCGGGGTTATTGGGTAGGCTGCTATCACGTCTACGTCTAGATCCTTTACCGCGTATGCTACTGCGTAGTTGCTTGAGAGTGGGAGTCTCTTCCATTCTACTTTTGCCCTCTGGATTGTCACTGCCATTTCTACTTCACCTCCTCTACGAAGTCTATCGCGTCTACTGGGCATTCTTCGACGCATATTCCGCAGCCTTTACAGTGATAATAGTCTATTTTTAAGGTGAATTTGTACTTTCTACCTTTGCTAGACACGTAGGGTTCATCTACTATCTCGAATACACTGTCTGGACAGTATACCCAACAGAGTAGACACCTTATACACTTGTCCTGGTCTATGACTGGGCGGAAAACCCTCCAGTCGCCAGTATACCGTTCAGCACTGTTCCCGGGTTCTATGATGATAGCTCCCGCGGGAAGCTCATTCCATGCAGGAAGCTCCTTCGCAGCCATCACATACCACCTCTTACAGATCACTTCCGACTACGGCGTCATAGGCGGCTCTAACCGCCTCAACGTTCTTCTCGCCAACACGGCCTGAGAATGTTTCTAGAATGGCCTTTGCCACGCTATCTATCGAGACTATTGGGAGCACTCTAACCAATGCCCCCACCATAGCCGTGTTGACAATAGGCAATCCCAGTATATCGAGGGCTATCTTAGTAGCATCCACGGTATAAATAGTGTATTTCCCATCTATTCCAAGGGATTTTTTCAACTCCTCTGGCGTCTTCTTCGTGTTAACCAGTAACAGGCCGTTCTCCTTGAGTCCCTCCAAGTATAGCTCCTTCGGCAGGCTGGGATCCAGTACCACAACGATGTCCGGGTTAAGGATCGGGGATCTAGAGTGTATCGGCTTATCAGAGACTTTCGTATATGCCCTCACAGGCGCTCCTCTTCTCTCCGCTCCAAATTCTGGGAAGGCTTGAGCATACTTTCCCTCATATATTGCGGCATTAGCGAGAATCATAGCGGCGGTTACAGCCCCCTGACCACCACGACCATGCCATCTAATCTCATATCTCAAGACGGGTCACTCCCAATTATAGGCTACTCAGATATACTTGAATATCACACATACTATAATAATCTTCTATGATGTATAGGGATAGACACATGGGAATTATCCCGGTGATCATTGTTGGAGGACGATGGACTACTCCAGTACTTACGCGGCATGGTTGAACATGTGATCCAGGCAAGCGACCTATACCAAAGAACTAGAAATGCCCTCGAGCGTGATAAGCCTGACGCCCATATAATCATAGCGTTTGGAAAAGCCAGCGTGCCTATGGCTAAAGCCGCTGTCGAGGTTCTAGGCGATAGAGTAGAGGGTGGCGTAGTCGTCATACCAAGATGGAGGGACCCCGTCAGACTTGGAAACCTGGAAGTTATCCAAGCAAATCACCCTGTCCCCGATGAGGGAAGCTTAAAGGCTGGCGAAGCGGTTATCGAGTGGAGCAAGGCCGCTTCTGGAAAGGGATTACTAGTACTCGTTTCCGGCGGCGGTAGTGCTCTGGTGGAGAAGCCCCAGGAGGGATTAACGTTAGAAGATCTAACTACGACTACCAAGCTGCTCTTGAATTCAGGAGCTAATATCCATGAGATAAACACTGTCAGAAAGCATTTGAGTATGGTTAAGGGTGGATGGTTGGCAAAACACGCCGAGCCCGGCCCCGTCTATGCATACTATGCCAGTGACGTTCCCGGGGACAGGTTCGAGTCTATAGCCTCGGGTCCCACAGCCCCGGATCCCTCGACTTACTCCGACGCCCTCTTAGTCTTGAAGAGGTATGAGTTGCTAGATAAGGTGCCTGCACGCGTCGTTAAGGTTTTAGAAGAAGGCGCAAGTGGAAAGAGGCCTGAGACACCGAAGCCCGATGACCCCGTCTTTAATAGTGTTTCGAACAAGCTGGTAGCCGCCAATATTGATGTCCTATTCGAACTCCGGGATGTCCTCGAGAAGGATGGCTTCAATACGTTGATCCTCACAAGTAGGTTAGACGGGGATAGCCGAGAAATTGGCAAGGCCTTAGCATCGATAACCCTAGAGATCCTGGAGAGGGGGGTCCCTATCAAGCCTCCTGCTGCCCTCTTGCTAGGAGGAGAAACCTCCGTGAAAGTAAAGAATCCAGAGGGGAGAGGAGGGAGGAATCAGGAGCTCGCTCTCTCGTGGCTTCTCTACGTTGATAAGTGGTTGAGCGGTGACGGAAATGTTGGTTTGCTGGCTATGGATACTGATGGTATTGATGGTAATAGTCCTGCAGCTGGGGCTGTAGTTGTTTCTGGCATGAGTAGGTTGGCTAGGGAGAAGGGTTTTGACCCGTACCTGTATCTTGAGGAGAACAACTCTTATGAGCTGCTGAGAGCTGTGGGCTCGACTATTGAGACGGGCGGTCTTGATTCTAACTTGAATAGCGTGGTAGTAATATTAATAAAAAAGGTTTAGGATTTATTTAGGCTTTCTTCCTAAGGAATAGCACTCCTCCGATTGCGGCTAGGAGTGCTATTGCCATTGCAATAATCGCCGTTGAGCTACCGCTGTCTACTGCTAGGCTTCCACCGATTAGCTTTGGTGTCGCTGTTAGTATTATCGGCGTGCCTCCTAGATCTGCGATTGATGGGCTGGTTGTTGGCGTGACTATTATTGTGACCTTTCCTGTTGTTGGGTCGATTGTGTAGTTGCTTACTGGTAGCCATGTTACTCCGTTCCACCAGTATAGCTTTGCGGTGTTGACTCTCACTAGGTTGTTGTTCAATGTTATGGTTACTGTTACCTGTGATAGTGCTCCGGGCACTGTCTCATTGGCGTATAGGTCCATGTAGAGGTTGTACATTGATAGGTTGCCTGGTAATGGTACTCCTAGGACTGCCTGGTAGGTGACGTTGTCTGGGAAGGCTACTAGCTGGACTAGTGCTGGGCTGGTTAGGTTTACTGATATTGATGCACCCCATGCAACGCCGGGCACGTCTACGCTGCTGCTGGTGTAGAATAGTGCTCCGCCGCCAGTGGTGTACGGGTAGTACATTACGGTTATGTTGTCTGAGGTCTCCAAGCCTGTTAGGTCTACACCGGTTACCTCGAAGTTGTATGGTACTCCTGACATTAGGCCGGCTGCTGTAGCGTTGACGTAGAATACTCCATCGTAGCTTCCGTCAGCGTAGAATGCTGGTGCCCATGGAAGTGCTAGTGGTAGGATTGGTCCTGTTGTGTTGTAGATCTTTAGTAGGTAGAATGCTACCTCTGTGTCGTCTGAGAATGCGTTTGTCGCATTTACTATTATCATGTCTCCGTTGAATGTCACCTGTATCTTGTCTGTGCTCACCGTTGGCGGCATGTAGTCGAATGCGAATGCGAATACTCTCTTAGCGAACTCGTATTGTATGCTTGGTGGTAGCTCTTCGAAGTCGAATGAGAAGTATACTGACTTAGCGGCTTCTGTTCCGTTGCCATAGTAGGCTACTATTGAAGCGACGCTAGTGTTGTGGCCCCATACTGCTGCGTATGTTCCGTTGTTGACGGGTGTCACTTCGTCTGGCCAGTAGCCTGGTATGTAGTAGATCGTTATGTTGCCTAGTGGCGTGCCTGTTGGCGCGTTCTCGAACCATAGGTATGCGTATGGTCCGAATAGTGTGGCTGTTAGCTTGTTCTTTAGGAGTGTTATGTTGTAGTATCCTGGCCATAGGTCGTTGGTGAAGACTGCGTGGGCTACGTCAGTCATTAGCGTGTCGCTGTCATGCCACCAGCCAATGTCTCCTCCTGATAGTACGATTAGTCCTGGGAAGAACCATGAGTATACGATTAGTGCCGTGTAGTCTGCAGCGTCTGTTACTGGGAAGTAGTATCCTCCAGCAAGGTAGACTACCGCTATGAAGTCACCGCTCAGTACTGGACCGTAGATTGTGCCTAGCTTTGCACCGTTCCATACATAGACGTTGAAGCCAAGATCCTCGGCGGCAGACTTGAATGCGTTGACGGAGGCTGTCACGTTCGGTGAGGCCTCCACGTCTGGCACGATTAATATGGTACCCGGTGCTAGCCTCTCCTTCAGTCTCACCTTGTATACTACTCCGTTGTCGGTGTCGATTGGATAGCTCATGTATAGGTAGTATACTGTTGTATTCGCATCAACCACTAGTCTGACTGTTGAGTTGCCTGGCACCTTGAAGGAGAACTTGCCGTCTGGACCTGTTATGTTCCAGGCATATAGAGTCGTTAGGTATGGGTCCCAGACTGAGACGTTTGCTCCCTCAACGGGTTTCTTGGTGTCAAAGTCTACTACTGTACCGTTTAGCCATACTGGTGCTAGTAGCGTGAAGCCGAATATTACCTTGATTATGCCTGAGGTGTTGGTTGCGAATTCGATGTATCCTCCATAGGCACCTGCTGGCATTGATAGATTGGTTAGGTCTATGAATAATGGTACATAGCCCGTGCTTCCATTGGCTATGATGAATGACTGGTTGACTAGTGGTGATAGTACCTGTTGTGACCAGTCCTGGTATTGTAGGTTCGAGAAGTTTGCAGAGGTCCAGTATAGGTCTACATCTATTACCGTTAGGTTGACTGGTGTTGGTCCGACGTTCTTCACGTATATTGCCGCTGACGTGTTGGTGTCGATCTCCTTTGTCGGTGTTCCTAGGAACACGTTTGCTGGGTAGGGTATCACCGTCGTGTATACTGCTTGGATGGGGTCAATCATACCCGCACCTTGCCTGTATACGTCTTCACCATAGGGGAAGTAGACGCTAGGCCATAGCCAGTCCGCGGTTGATATTATGGCTGATTTTATCATTGTAGGCGTCCATGTCGGGTGTGCGCTCTTTATCAATGCCGCTAGTCCTGAGACGTGTGGTGTGGCCATGCTAGTACCAGCCCACGCCTCGTATGGGAATGCTGGAGCCCATATGCCGAGGGCGAGTGGTACGGATGATGACACTGCCATTCCTGGGGCCGAGACGTCTGGCTTTACATAGTAGTCAACTGGGCTTGGGCCTGCGCTGGAGAAGTAGGCTGTGGTCCACGCCTTTGTGGCTGCACCCACGGTTATCGCTAGGTGGCTTATACCTGGGCTCTCAACTGTGTAGAATTCTGGACCGGAGTTACCGGCTGCTATTACTACTGTGATGCCGTTGTAAACCAGCCAGTCTGCCATCTGTGCGGTTATGTCGTAGTAGTAGGCTGGCCCGCCAATGCTCATCGAGACTACATCGGCGCTGATGTTGTAGGCCCACTCCATACCGTTCAGGATTGCGCTGTATGGACAGCCTGATAGTCCACAGATCTTACCTGATGCTAGTGTTGCACCTGGCGCGACTCCGTGGAACTTTGATGGTGTTCTAATCCACCATGTCGCGTTTACAATGTATGGTGGTAGTGGCCCGTATATTGAGTTGACGTCGTCGAATAGTAGGACGTCTGAAGCGTTTGTCGCATTGTATACCTTTACATAGTCTATGAACCATCCATCGATGTCATAGTGGGACAGGAATAGTGTACCGTTTGCGTTGAAGAATGCCCAGTAGTCGTAGATGAAGGAGATATACATTGAGCTAGCATTGACTGGCACAGCTACTGTGAAAGTGTCTACTACTGGCGTTGTCTGGTTCTTTCCAGTATAGTTAGCTAGCAGCATCCATGGACCGTTATCGAACTTGATGTAGATGTATGCACCCGCTGCAAGGATAACATTGTATATGTTGTATAGTGTCTCATCCCATAGTATGTAGAGGTGCCTCACATCTATTGCTACATTGCTTCCATCGTATCCTGTTACGTTTACATAGTAGGTCAGGTTAGCTAGGTCCTGGTAGTTGAATTGTCCTGTCTCTCCGACTAGGACTGAGTGCCACATTCCGGTTGTCGTGTTGAATATTGATGGACTGTTTCCTAGGATCGTTCCGGTTACGTGGGTTCCGTGTCCGTGATCGTCATATGGTGTTGCCGAACCGTTTATGAAGTCTCTCCAGTATGCGGGGTATGGTATTGCTGGATGTGTTGGGTCTACTCCCGTGTCTAGTACTGCGACTAGGACTCCACTACCGTTGATGCCTGCCGAGAAGTTTAGATAGTCGGTTCCTAGCATGACTGTGGTATCCCACATGGCTGGCTGGGCTATCCTGTCTAGGTATACCTTCTTGACGTCGGGTAGTGATGCTAGTTCTTTTCCAACCTTACCAACGACCGCCGGGTCTGCTGGTACTGCTACTAGTACTGCGTTGATCTCTGGCCATTTCTTGACTATAACGGCATTGTATTCTTTGACTACTCTTTCTAGTAGCCTAGTGCTACCTAGGTCATTTAATTGGACTATGAGACCTACAGCGTCAAATCCAATGTCTTTGCCTAGAGTGGTTGAGAAGGATGATCTATAGAGTTTGCCATACTTACTGGCTAGTTCTGATACGTAGTAGGAGTCGAGTAAAGCTGAATCGATCTTGTCGGGATTAAGATCCGATCCCTGGTATGGCGCTATTGCCGTCCTCTGCTTTAGGGGGCTAACTTTACTTGTTGTTACTCCAATTGTTGGTTCTTCCTGGAATGCCTGCGTGGCGGGTAGCATTATGCTCGCGATCATTACGGCTATGAGTAGAAGGCTTAGTATTCTCGATTTCACGTACATCACCCACATTGTTTAGATACTTGTCTGTTATTCGTAATATTGTAGTATTAGGTATTTAACTCTCTCTACTGATTAGATTAGATATTAATTAGTAATATTTAATATTATGACGAAATAATTTTCAACAGATAACGTTTCGGGAAAGGAAGCCTCGAATAACCCGGTGATCCTCATCGTCCATAAAGACTCAGAGTCAGCTAGGTCTTCATCGGCTTCTCATTCTTCTCTGTTTTAGGATAAATGGCATATATTTTAGTTATCAAACCCTCTCCCTCCTGGCACTCGACCTTCTTACCAACATAATCGCCTTCCTTGTATTCCCGCCTAGTCTCCTTCTCACCACACCTCACAACTGTATAAACCTTCTTCTTAGTAGGCATTTGGAGCCTTTTCAGCTCCTTAGTCTGCTGTAGCGCTAATGCTATGGCGAGGCCAATGAATATCAATAGGAGGATTGACTGCATCCACTCAGGGAACAGGCTAGTCGCCATATCCTATCACCTCACATCACTCCAATAGTGTTTCCAACACCGATTACTACGACGCTATCACCCTCCTTGGTTTCACCCGTTATGATCTCCTTAACCCGATCCACTGCCTTGTCAACTGCATCAGCGATCTCCTTCTTGATTGCCTGTATTGCTTCCTCCATACCCATCTTCACTATAACCGCCCTCAGTGGAATGTTATAGTGAGCTGCAATCCTCTCGAAGCTAATCTTCTCGGGCCCTGGATCCCCTATCGCTGCTCCAACACCATCCGCAATACTACCCGTCTCCTCTCCCTCAAGCTTCAATGCCGCGTCAACGGTTATGATTAGGCTCGGCTTCTCTCCATTCTTGACGAGCTCCTCAATCAACTTGGCAGTCGCCACACCAGGCTTGCCAACATTGGAGCCGGGTCCCTTCGCCTTAATGACATAGACTTTCCTATTCTCCACCTCGCTCACTGCATATACTGTATCCTCATCTATCTCCTTCCACTCAGCATCGAATCCAGCTAGTCTAACCGCCACCATCGGGCCTGCAGAGTCTCCTATAGGTGTCCCCATAATGAAGTCGTCGAGGGCCTTCCTGTACATGTCAGCTATCTTTATTATCTGGGGCATTATCAGCTGGAGCTGCATTATCAGGATCCAGTTCTTCGTCTTCTCACCCATGATTAGGAGGTGCCTCACATACTTGTAGATGAATGTGAGTGCAGCGGCTATCTCGCTAGCAGTCTCCGCCCTACTCCTAGTGTATTCGTCTGCCTCAGGCATAGCTTTCTCGAATTCTTCCTTGAATCTCCTCCTCCTAACATCGAGCAGGTGCTGAAGCCTCCTAATGATGTCAGTGGGCTCTAGCTGGACGGGTGAAATTACGAAGAAGTCCGTTATCCTGTCGAGGAGCTTCTTAGCGTCTCTAGCCTTGTTCTTGTTCATGAAGTCAAGCGTCTTCTTCCGAGCCTCGACGGCCATCGAGTCGATGAGGGTTAGTTTAGCCTTAATGTCCCTGCTCCAGACGTATACTTGGAATCTCTGGTTGACTCCGAGGAAGAGGAGTACGAATATGAGTAGGAAGAGTAACTGGCTTATCGCGCTTATCCAGTCGGCGAGGTTCGAAGCAGCCACCAACCTATTGCAACCCAATCCTGGGTTTGAACTCTTTGGAGCTTAAATCTTAGAATGTAGTATCCCAGAGCCCCCAGCATACTCGAGGCATACTATTGCCTTGAACTATCCACATTCTGGGCAGGTCGTGACCACTACTCTATCCTTTAATATAAGGAAAGTATGCTCGAACTGCGACACCAGCCCCTTCGATACCTCCACAAGTATAGGGTACGCGTGTAGCACCCCTTTCGCCGTGAGGCTACGTATGGTCTCTTGTACTACTTGCTTGTCGAATTTCGAGGTTAGCCATCTCGGCGTGAAGGGCTGAGTCTTATACTCTTCAATGATATAGTTTAGGACTTCCTCCTCCTGCTCAGTTAACCCGTACCGGCCCCTCCTACCCGTGTAGGAGTATATGTTGACCACCCCGCCATCCCTTACTAGTCCTCTGCCGTTTGTGGCGAATGGCTCTATAGCGACTAGGGTCCCTGGTCTTAGTCTCTTGTGGAATGAAGTCCTATCCGCATAGTTGGGTATCTGTGTTCCTGCGTGGATGAGCCACCTGCCTATGGTGTGGCCTGTTAGGTTCTTTATGGGCTTGTATCCATGCTTCTTTATAGTGTTCTCAATGGTCTTACCAATATCGTAGATTCTCACATTCGGCTTCATTATCTTGACAACCTGGTCTAGGGCTGCCCTAGCAGCTTCCAATAGTTTCTCGTTGACTCCCGACAAATCCACGGTAACCGCTGTGTCTGCAATGTAGCCATCGAGGGAGACCCCTATATCCACCTTAACCACTTCAATCCCAGTCAACCGGACGTCGTCATCTATACCAGGCGTGTAGTGGGCAGCCACCTCATTCACACTAAAATTGCATGGGAATGCCGGCTTCGCCCCGAGCTCTACAA
>JAADGB010000126.1:11725-12373 GCA_013152575.1 Thermoproteota archaeon
TCACCTGCTTTAACAAGCTTCTCTACTTCATCATCGGTGAACGTCAATTCCACAGCCCCCTGCCAATTAAGTAGAGGGGCGGGATATACATGTTAACTTTAAGAGTATGCCCGGCAACACTATTATTGAGGACCCGTATGGAGGTGGAGATGAAATGGCGTATCTAAAGTTCTATGGACACTCAGCCTTCGAAGTATACGTTGACGGCAAGAAGATACTGATAGACCCATTCCTAAGCAACCCCCTCTCACCAGTGAAGGCAGATGACATCAAGGACGTAGACCTAGTAATCCTAACACACGGCCACGGCGACCATCTAGGCGACGCCGTACAGATACTCAAGAACAATAAGAACGCGAAGGTAGTAGCCATATTCGAGCTAGCAAACCACGTAGCAGAACAAGTAGGAGACCCCTCCAGGGCAATCGGAGGAAACATGGGCGGCCCAATGAATGTAGACGGTTTGAAGATAGCACTCGTACCAGCAGTACACAGCAGCCCAGTAGGAGCCCCCACAGGCGTCGTAATCAAATCGAGCGAGGGTACAATCTACCACGCAGGAGACACAGGTATAACAATGGACATGGCCCTCATCGGAGAAATCTACAAACCAGACATAGCACTCCTACCAATCGGAGGACACTTCAC
>JAADGB010000127.1 GCA_013152575.1 Thermoproteota archaeon
AAACATAACGTTGAAGCAAAACTACGAATTCTACATAACGACAATAGACTACAATTCCACTTCAGAAAGGATTGTGGTTAAGCCTACAGTACCGAAGAACTATAGGCTACTATTAGACAAGATACTTGAGGATAAACAAAAACACACCGCCAGGGTTGTTATCAATGACTATGGTGTCAGGAAGACCAACTTATGGATACATGGAGAAATACAATTAACGATACCACTGGACTTCTACTACAAACACATGGCAAGATACGGAAGGAACAATGGTAGGCTTTACGGTGGCGTAGACGTTAACACAGACAGGCTTAATCTAGCTATAGTGGATAAGTATGGCAAATTAAGGGATGTTAAGACTTTCTGGTTTGAGGATGCAACGAGAAGAGGCTATCCTAGAAGAAGAGCACGAGTACTAATCGGCGTAGCCGTACATGAGATGCTTCGATATGGTTATCACCATGGAGTAGAAACCTTGTTTCTCGAGAACCCAGAAATCCTAGGTAAGTTGAGGTTACTCTGGATCAGAAACGGTAGAAAAATTCATAGGAACTATAACTGGAAAGTATCGGTATTCCGCAGTTCAGTAATAGAGATGATAAAGGTGAAGGCACCACTCTATTCTATCAAAGCAAAATATGTAGATCCGAGAGGAACAACCAACTCCAAAGAACATGATAAGATTATGAAAAAGTATGGCCTAGACAAGCATACAGCATCAGCATACCT
The DNA here is from genome assembly GCA_013152575.1 of Thermoproteota archaeon. Classification (GTDB taxonomy): domain Archaea; phylum Thermoproteota; class Thermoprotei_A; order Sulfolobales; family Acidilobaceae; genus Thermodiscus. Next base: position 730 of record JAADGB010000127.1, read on the forward strand.
AATAGCACTAAGAGGTATGAAAAGACACAGTACAATACAGGAGGCTATAATCTAACGTGCCTGCCCCTTAGCCTAAACCTGGAGGGGAGAAGCTCTCTCAGCCTCTTAACATCGATCCTACCGCTCTTCCATGAAACCATGTATACCACTGTATCATCGTCTCCGAACTCGGAGAGGACCTGGAGGCACGCGCCACAAGGCGGGACTGGTTCATCACTATCCAGGGCTAGGACGAGCACCTCCCTTATCCTACGAGCTCCCTGAGTGACCGCGTTAAACACGGCTACACGCTCAGCACACATAGTTAACCCATAACTAGAGTTCTCAACATTAACACCTGCAAAGACCCTACCATGCTCATCGCGGACAGCAGCAGCAACGTGGAAATTCGAATATGGTGCATAAGAGTTCCTCGAGACGGACAGGGCGGCGTTAAACAGATCCCTAGGCACACGTATCAAGGTAATAACCACCCTGTTCAGAATACTGTAGGGAAATAGATAAACGTCAATTGGGGATAGATGGTTTTGGTGACAGGTGCCAGCTAATGCAAAAACAGGAGATAAACGCAGCTATCGAGAGCGTATCCATGCTCTACAACGAGCTGAAAGCCCCATTCGTAAACAGGGATGAAGAGGCTAAAGTCCTCGTCATGGCCCTGATAACCCAGGAGCACGCCCTACTCCTAGGAGAACCAGGTACAGCCAAGAGCGCCCTAGCAAGAAGGCTAGCAACCCTCATAAAAGCCAGATTCTTCAAATACCTGCTAACCAGGTACACTGAGCCCAGCGAGCTCCTAGGCCCACTAGACATACGAGCCCTAAAAGAGGGAGAATACAGAAGGATCGTGAAGGGCAAGCTACCGGAGGCGGAGATAGCCTTCCTCGACGAGATATTCAACGCTAATAGCGCCGTGTTGAACAGCCTACTAAGCATAATGCAAGAGAGAATAGTCTATGACGGATACTCGGAGATAAGAACAAACCTTTGGACGATAATAGCGGCCTCAAACAACGTCCCCGAAGAACAAGAACTCCAGGCACTCTACGACAGATTCCTATTCAGGCACAGGGTAGAACCACTACCCCCAGAGCACTGGGACCCCCTGCTCAAGGCAGCCTGGGATATCGAGAGAGCAGGATATGAAGCCCCAAAGCCCCTAATGGACCTAGAGACCATCAAGCGTATCTACGAGGTAGTATTAACCGGGGTAGACGTTTTCACGATAAAAGACAAGCTAATCAAAATATACATGATATTGGAGGATAAAGGATTCCACATAACCGACAGGAGGAAGGGCAAGATATTGAAGGCAATCGCAGCCCACGCCCTCCTAGAAGGCAGGAATTACGCGACGGAACAAGACTTGATCGTGCTAAAGTACACCGTGCCAAGGGATCCCGAGGACTTCGCGAAGATAAACACGATACTCATGGAGGAGCTAAAGACCAAGGACAGGATCCTAAGGGAGCTGAACGCGATAAGCTCAAACCTAAACTCTACAATGGAAATGATAGACAAGGTAGCATCCTTCGACCCACGGCTAATAGACTATTACAGGAGCCTCAAGTCGACAAGGGCAAAGGTCCAGAGCCTAGTCGAGGGGATAGACGACCCCGAAATCATAAAAATCGCGAGCGAGATAATGGAAAAGATAGACTACCTAATAGACAAGGTAATGTCAAAGTTAAACGTATAGCAAGGTAGAAGACAATGAAACTCCTAGTAAAGGCACCCAGCATCCCCAGCTTCGTAGCAGAATACCAGGGAGAACTAATCGTAAAACTCGTCGGGAAACTCCTAGGCGGGTCAGCCCCTCCCGAATGGATGGACCCGCAACTGGCAGCCTCGATATACTATGCATTCTACCTCCCAATACCAATACTCGAGTCAGACGAAGACCCCTCCGGGGGAGGCATCAAGAAGATAATACTCCGGTCCGTTATCGAGGACGCAGGCTTCTGGAGGGTAAAACCACAAACGGTAGTAGACAGGATAACCAGCCTAGTAGCGTCGGCCTCCCTACTCGAGAGGATAATAAGGAATCTGCCAAAGCAGAGAGGTAGGAGCTCAGCGGAAGGCGAGGCGGAAGAAGCCGATCTCGTGAGAAGAGCAGTATCAGCGGCGCTACAACAGGCGGAGAGCGATTCAAAGATAGCCAAGAGCATAGAATCCCTCATCAACAGTAGCCTCATAGGAAACACGTCCGAGCTCGCCTTCGAAGACGTCCTCGAGACGATACTCAACCTGGCCAGGAAAACAGACGTGTCACGGGTACTAGAGAAGCTAGAAGGTGTAAAGATACCGGCCAACTTCGCCCGGAAAACCGAGAGGTTCACGAAGGGCTGGATAGAGGGGGTAGAGCTGGGAGGAGACCTAGAACGAGTACATCCAAGCCAACTAGCACTACCCGACGAGGTATTCTACCTGCTCTACGCCGAGTCACGGCTACTCCTATACAAGCGGGTCTTCATGGCCCACGAGGGACCCCTATACGTGCTCTTAGACAAGAGCGGGAGCATGTCGGGGAACAAGATCGACTGGGCAAGAGCAGTAGCTATAGCACTATTCCAGACAGCACTCAGGGAGGGACGCTCATTCTATGTAAGATTCTTCGACGCAATGCCCCACAACCTCCTCAGCGTGATAGGCAGGCCCAGGCCACGCGACATAGTATCACTACTAGAATACCTTGGAACCGTGAAGGCCGGGGGAGGCACCGACATAACAAGAGCCCTAGCAGTGGCAGCGAGCGACATCGAGGCAAACAAGGTGAAGAAGAACCCCGACGTCATACTCATAACAGACGGGGAAGACAGGCTATCAGAGTCAATACTCAACGGTATCCTCTCAAGAAGCAAGATCAACCTCCACACAGTCATGATAGGGGGAGATAACAAGTCGCTGAGATCCGTATCATCAAGCTATATGAGCGTGGCGAGACTCACGGGAAGAGAAGTGGTAAGAGTAGTTGAGATGGTTGAGAAAACCTCTAGGGCGGCTCAACCCCGTAGACCTTAACGATATTGTCCACGTTAACCCTATACATGTACTCCTCTCCAGCCTTCCTCGCAAGCCTCTGAACATGCTCAGCCATAACCCAGGGGTAGACGACAGCTCCAGGCCTCATCGGGTCATCGATATGGTCGCTCTCAAGCATGTAGACAGGGGGAATCCTGCCAACAATATTCCTAAGCAGCTCAGGGGTCCCTGGGACTGTTGAAGGGTATCCTAGCTTGTCGATATAGACGGCGTGGCTCGGCTTCATGTGATGGAAGACGAGGCGCTTCTTCAACTCGCTATCTCCATACCTACCCACTGCTATATCAACCAGCCTAGCCGTTATGGGCCCAGCGTTCTCTAGATGCATGTGGACAAGGCAACCATTATCTCTAGCTATCTCTATGGCCCTCTCAAGGATCAATTCACTAATCAACACCCTCTCCGCAGTAGTCTTGTAGTGCTGTCTTCCAACCTCCCCTATACCGTCGGGGAACCCCTCTCTGCACCCCTCGCCTATCATCTCAACTACTCTCAAGCCTAGTTCAAGCACTTCCTCAGGCTTCATCCTGTACTTGTCAATCAACCTATCAACGTCGGCTGGATGGAACCCGGCGAGACAGGCAGTCTTCACTCCAGCCTTCTCAGCCTCCATGCATTCCCGTGCAAGTATGTCTAAGCTACTCCTGTAGGACTCGATACCTGTGAACTCGATACCGTAAGCCCAGGGTGAAAGAGAGACTATAGCCATAAACCAGCCGCCGCTCTCCTTAAACTTCTCAGCGATCTTCGCCGCCCCCAACCCCCTTACAGGGTTGGTGTGAGAGTGGGCGTCGCCTACTGGTATAGTCATATCCTCTACACCTCCTCTATTCTAGTATAATGGCAGGCTTGGCTGGTAGCGGCGTCTTCTTCAGCGCCTGCACCTCTTCCTCTAATACAACCTCTACCTCATCGATACCGCTCTCTCTAGCCAAGAACTCGGTGGCCTCACTTAGGGCTCGGATCTCGACTTCCCTCTTCACGAAGACTGATAGGATTTCGGGATTCTGCATGATCGGCTTAACCAGCCTACCAGCACTCTTGCGGTGCTCACTGGCTAGATCTTTAATCGCCTCTTGGATAGCCCTTCTAAGGTCTAGCCCGCTAGACCTCTTTTCAAGGATACGCGAGACGAAGTTATACTTCCACTCTGCAGCTATGATTACCTTGGCCTTTCTTGCATCCTTAACGAATTTCCTAATCTCCCTGATATCCTCCAGGACATGTCTCACGAGCTCCTCAGCCCTCTCTATCTCCGGGTTAATCTTCTCCTTCTCGGGCTCCGGCCATCTAGCGGTTGATATGAATGGCTCTTTGCCTATTCTCTCCCATACCTCCTCCGCTGTATGGGGGGCGAATGGCGCTATCATCAGCGTGACGACCTCGATGTACCTCTTTAGGACGTCGCGGTTGGGCTCGCCTGCACGCTTAATATACCATTTATAATAATTCTGCATATTGTAGTATGCTTTGACTAGAGCCGTCTTATAGTTGGTTGCCTCCATGGCCTCTGTCACCTCTATGATCGTCCGGTTTAACACGCTCTCGAACCAGTCGTCGATGGCTAGCCTACTAGTCCTCCCCTTACCATAGTTTGACTCGGCGAACCTGATCCATCCAAGTAGTTCTTCTATTGCTGACTTGGCAACCTCAGGCTCAAAGTTCGCATCGTCGAGTCCAGCATCGGCGCCGGCGAGAATCTCGGCCCAACGGGTAGCGTCAGCTCCCCACCAGTCGATAGCTTGGCGGAGGAGGATGAAGTTACCCTTATGCTTACTCATCTTCTCTCCAGAAACCAGTATCCACCCGTTAGTCCCGATTCCCCGAGGCCAGTGTTCCTCAGGGAATATTGCAACATGGTGGAATATGAAGAACGTCAGGTGGTTTGGTATCAGGTCCTTGCCACTTATTCTCAGATCAACAGGGTACCAGTAGAGGAACTCCCTTCTCATCTCCTCTAATAAGTTGGTAGGGATCCCGCTCTTCCTAGCTACCTCGTTTACATCACCCCTTCCCAGTAGCACGTAGTCGAAGACTTCTGGGATCAGCTGTTCGGGCCTTATGCCATACTTCTCAGGGTGTTGCAGGTATTTTGCCAGCGTGTAGTAAGCCATGTATATGGTTGAGTCGCTTAGGCTTTCGATCACCCAGTCTTTATCCCACGGGAGAGGGGTCCCTAACTCTCTCTTGTGAGTACATGCCCAGTCCCTCAGCCAGTCGATGTTCTTGTGGAAAACCTCCCTTAGACTAGTAGGCAGGAACCTCATCTTATCAACAGCTCTATGGGCAAGCCTCTTCCACTCAGGCTTACTGTATAGTAGGAACCATTGGTCTGATACCAGTTTCACATGGGTCCTAGCGCCACACCTACAATACACCCTCTCCGGCAGGGTATGTACTGTGATGGCGAATCCCTTGCTAACCATCCACTCTATTATTGCATCCTTTACCTCGCTCACCTTCCGGCCAGCCCACTGGCCGGTTATCTCGAGGAGCACGCCTGTGTGGTACTCTTTAGCGTAGATCTCCTTGGTCGCATCGTCAAGCTTCCACCTCTCTGTCTGCTGCTTTATACCACGACGGGCCACGGCATCTTTTGCTGGAATCCTGGAGTAGCCTTCAACCTTGATTAGCGGGATTGGCTCCAACTCCTTCACTATATCCTCGCTTAACCCGTACATCTTGAGTATCTCGGGGTTCTCCTTCAGCTCCATTAGGGCAACGTAATCGTATGGTGCATGAGCAGGGACACTCATGACTATACCAGTTCCGAGTTCTGGATCAACGAATTTAGCTGGCAGTATTGGGACCTCATCGCCCGTGACAGGATTCCTAGCGGTACGGCCCAGGAGTTCTTTGCCCTGTATCCTCCCCTCTACCCTAACGGTATGCTTCTGCTCAGCCAGCTCTCTCGCCATGTAATCGTTTATCACCCACTTCTCGCCGTCAACCTCCGCTATAAGGTATTCATGATCGGGGTCAACCCAGACGTTCGTCACTCCATAGATCGTCTCCGGCCGGAACGTTAATGCTGGTAGAATCAGATCATCACTCGTCCTGAACTTTATGATAACTGCCTCTACAGGGCTTATACCAGCATACTCATCGGGCCTGTCGTGATCGCCTACGACCTTGTTCTCCTTGGGACACCAGACTACAGGATGCTCGCCCTTACCGACCAGCCCCTTCTCCTTCAGTTTCAGATACTGCCACTCTATGAACTTGCTATAGTACGGGTTGAGGCTAGTCGTATGAAATTCTCTCCTCCAATCAATACTCATACCGAACTTTTTGAGATCCTCTCTCCATCCCTTGCTGAAGTAGGATACCCAGTATTCGGGATTCTTGAACTTCTCTATCTCATCATCTTTAACCCCCATAGACTTTAGCGTCTCTATAATCTTCTTGTCCCCTTCTCTGAGTCTCAGCGCCGACGCTACTATGGGGCCTCCCGTGGCATGCCAGCCCTGAGGGAATAGGACGTTGTAACCCCTCATCCTCTTGTACCGGGCCGTGACATCGACTCTGAGTATAGTGAAAGCGCCTCCTAGATGAGGATAGGCGTTGACGTACGGGTACGGGAATGTGACGAAGAATTTCGGTTTCGACTCGTCGGGGTCTGCCTCAAATACATGAGCCTTCTCCCAACGCTCCTGCCATTTCCTCTCTATCTCCTTGATCCTATCCAGTAACGTCTTCTCATTAGATCTAAGCGTCAACCACTCCACCTGGCATTCTAAGCAAACCTACTGGGGCAAAAACCCTTTCACTCCCACCAACGCATAATACTTGGGGTTAAGCATCTACGGTAATGGATGAGGTGTATATGGCTTGGAGGAGCCCGAATTCGAGAAGTCCTTCGATGGGAAAGCGAGAATAGGTAGAATTATGGGTGGTATGCAGAGCATAGTGTTGAAGCCCGAGGACCTGTCAAGCCCGGTAGCATTCCAGATGGCTCTCTCAAGGATAATGGAAGCTGCCATGAAAATGGTCGAATCAGGCGGGCCAAAGCCCAGGTATGTGGCTGAGATAAGATTCACTGATGATCTAGGCAATAATGTTGTCTTCGCAGTAGACCTTGGAGAGCAGATGCCACCGTTCTCCAGTGAAAAAGTAAGGGCTAGGATCATAGTAGAGCTGTTCGACGTCGAAGAGGATATATAGTGGAAGGTGTAGCCCTACTTCCTTCTTTTCCTACGCTTCTCCTCTTTTGCCTCCTCAACGTACACGCCGAAGCCGAAGAGATCCCTGAAGATCTCGTCGACGAACTTGATATACGCCCCCTTCTGTCCTAGTATCGGGCCTAGGTTCCCCTTCGAGACAAGTATCCTGAGCTCCGGCCCTGCGAAGTCGAAGTCGATTACGTGCTTGTGGATCCATGAGACGGGGTGGATCGCCCTTATGTACTCCTTGAAGTCTAGAGTGAGCTGGACTGCCCTATGGGAGAGCCCTGTCTCCTCCTCGATTCTATGTATCCTCTCGCCACCTTGACCGATCAATCTGCCCAGGTGGCCCTCCTTCACGACTATCAAAGCGTCTGGTACATGTTCGCTCTCGATATTCCACTTCTTCTTCAAATCAATGAGATACACGACCGTTATTATGTCGGCATCGGGTGAGATCTGCCTCGCCGTCTCTGCTATCCTCTTCTCCTGTTCATTCATGCTCCTCCTCCTAACCTGTAGCTCTAGGAGGAGTCTCAGACCTCTCCGGGCCCCTGGCCTCACGATATCTTTAACTCCTAGATCTATGATAGTCGCGTTCTCCTCGCCCATGAGTACCTCGCGGGCGAGTATAGCGCCGTGCCTATTCGGGTCCCTCTGGAATACGGGGTCGCCAGCTATCACGAGCCTAGAGTTCTTGCCAAGCCTAGTCACTATCTCGACTATCGTCTCCGGCATGGCGTTTTGTGCATCGTCGAGGATTATCAGTGAGTCATCGAAGGTCCTACCACGCAGGAGGTGGGGGTCGATTAGTACGAGCTTCCTCGACTCTATCAGGCTTCTAACGGTATCCTCGTCTGCTAGGGATGATGCTATGTCCATAACGTACTCGCTAGCCAGCTTTACATAGTGGTCGGGATCGCTTGTAATCGTTATCTCTTGTCCACTCGTAATGTCGATTATAGGCCTGGCTATGATTAGCCGCTTGTATTCACCTCTACTTACTCCCTGTAAACCGTAGGCTAGTGTAAGGAAGCTCTTACCAGTCCCGGTAGGTCCAAACACGCCTATGATCTCAATACTCTTATCTCTCAATGCATCCATGAGCCTCTTCTGTCCTTCACTCATGGGCTGTATGCTGTCAAACACATTCGCCAGCTCGGCACTCATCACTGTCACCTCTTTGAGAGGGAGACTAGTAGCCATAATAGATACCTTTAAGTATTAGGGGGAATTATACTTGACTAGCTAACATACAAGATCTATTTAATATACAATTTGCTAAGATCGCTCTCCAAATCGTCCCTAAACGCCCACCGTTCTCTAACCCTAACTAGCTCCGACAAATCTACCTCGTATAGGAGCACACCATTTCCAACAACGGGTTCAAGCATAACACCACTCGGCGAATACACTCTACTCCCTCCCCCGGTAAACCTTCCATCCGGGTATTCGACACCTACACTATTCACTCCAACCGTGTAGGCGATATTCTCAGCCGCTCTAGACCGGAGGATGGACCACCATAATCCAAGCCGATCGCTAGGTATAGCGGCGGGATTGTACAGGACTTGTGCTCCTCTCACAACTAAACGCCTAGACAGTTCAGGATAGAATATGTCTACGCATGCAATACAACCAATTATTACACCACGAACCCCCACAACTCTACCCGGTTCCCCGCCTCTGATTCTACCCCTCTCACCCACCGCCTTGCTGGGGAAAACCTTCTCACAGACCACCTCGATCCTTCCATCTATTACCGCATAACCCCTACTCCTCACACTATCTCCTAGATTGATGTAGGACAAGCCTACAAACATCGTGTAGCCATAGGTCTTGTAGAGATTGTCAATGAGGTCCAGGTAAACAGGTTCATCAACGGGTTCACGAGAAAGCCAGTTCTCAGGGAGAAACACTATTGCCTCCCCAAGCAATCTCCTATTTCTATCAAGTATTCGCCGGAGAGAATCCAGACTTCTCTCGGGAGAGGGTTCCCTAGAGGTTTCAACCAGGGCTAGCAAGAGTCTACTCATTGTTCCTCATCCTCTCAGCTATGAGTAGCAGGGACCCTATGATACCAGCCATCGCTGGAGTCAATTCTACTGCATAGAAGCTATAGAATGTTCTGTTGCCAAGCAACCAGATAATCGTATACAATGCGAGGGTCCCCACGTAGAAGAGGGGCGCGATCACAGCATCCCTATATTTCTCCTTAACCGACCCGAGAATCGTTAAAGGAACAATACTAATTATTGCAAATAAGTGAAGTGCAGTGTTTAAGATGGCGGGCTCAACCACAGGGCTAAAAGAGTAATAGAAGGGATTACTATTCAGAATCCACCCAATGGGTGTTGAAGTGGGAGGACCAGGCGGTCTGGAAGTCGTGTGCCACCGCAGAGCGGAAAGAGTCTCCTTAACAATGTCAACCGGCCCAAAGTAGACTATCAAAGGTACCATGACGAGGACGAATACTATAAAGGGTACGAGGATGTCTTCAGCCAAACGCTTAACCTTACTCCTAAAATCGCCATCAATAAGATCATACAACATTATGGCTAACACAGCCGCTAAACCACTCATCTTCGCGGCTGTAGCCAATCCAGCCATTACCAGCGCTGTCCTCCTCCTACCCAGTAGCATGAAGGCGAGTGAGAGTGTTAGGAAGAAGGCGAGATGTATGTCAAGCATAGCAACTGATCCCGAGTAGATAAGGATTGGATCAGCTGCCGCTGCCGACGCAGCTCCAATCGCGATTACAGCAGACGCAACAGTCCTCTTAGACCTCAACCAAAAAGCTAGTCCTAGCGTGAACGGAATCAATCCAGCCTCTATAATGCCTGGAAGCCTCCAACCTATCGGATTATCGCCATACAACTTCATGGATAGCGCTATCAGGTACTTAGCCAGGGGAGGATGCTCTAAATTGAAATAATCGGGATTAGTTTTATTACTATACATTGACTCATTAACATTTACGTGGAATATGAATTGCAGGTATCGCCTAGCAGTATCAACATAGTATATCTCATCACTTACATACAGGTCTCCCTTCTCATAGTTAATGGAGGCTAACCTATAGGAGTTATACGAGACATAGGTCGAGATAAGTAATAATATTATAATGATAAAGATTGTTTTCATATGTCTTCTATAGTTAGGCTCGGTCAGCGTAGCTCAGCCTCCTCATGGGACTAATCAGTCGCCTCTTCTCTTCATCCCATCAACTACATAATCTCGAGGCACCCCTTTAAATCCCCTAGTTGATCCATCAACCCGTAGAGTGGACCGGTGGATCCATGTGCCTAGAAACGTGAAGAGGAAGAAGAGAGACCCCTATTCTACAAATCTCGAGAGACTAAGCGTGTACCCATCATATAAAAATATAAGTAAAAAAGAGGAAAAAAGAGGTATCACTAGGCTAAAGGAAGGCACAACAATACGAGTCCGAGTAACAGGAGTAGACGATGAAGGAAGACCCACAGGAATCTACAAGGGATACGAGATATCCATTGAGACACAAGGCGTCGAGTTAGAACCCGGAGAAGCAGTAAACGTCAAAGTAAAGAAAATCATAGGACGCAAAGGCTACGGAGAGTTCCAAGGTAAGAGCAAATAGATT